>CANRCH010000206.1 GCA_947629065.1 uncultured Aliarcobacter sp. | reverse complement strand
ATTTATCAAGATGCTTCAGGAGATGCAAAACAAGTAGCTTTAGCATACGCAAGTGCAATTGGTGGTGGAAGAACAGCTATTATTGAAACAACATTCAAAGATGAAACAGAAACTGACCTATTTGGAGAACAAGCAGTTCTTTGTGGTGGAGCTGTATCTTTAGTTCAAGCTGGATTTGAAACTTTAACAGAAGCTGGATATGCACCTGAATTAGCATATTTTGAGTGTCTACACGAACTTAAATTAATTGTTGATTTAATGTATGAAGGTGGAATTGCGGATATGAGATACTCAATTTCTAATACAGCTGAGTATGGTGATTATGTATCTGGGAAAAGAGTAATCAACTGTGAATCTAAAAAAGCTATGAAAGAGATTTTAAAAGAGATTCAAGATGGAAGATTTGCAAAAGATTTCATCCTTGAAGGACAAGCAGGATACCCAAGAATGCATGCAGAAAGAGCAAATGCAAGAGCTTCTTTAATTGAGCAAACAGGTGTTAAATTAAGAACTATGATGCCATGGATTGCATCTAAAAAAATCGTTAATCAAGAGACTAACTAATATATTTTAAGGAGATTTCTCCTTAAAATATTTTTTCTATTATGGCTAAACAAAGAGCAAAACTTAAAACAAAACTTCCAAGAACAAGACAAAAAACTACAAATAAAAAAATATCAAATAAAACTTTATCAAAGGCATTTTTTTTACTTTTAATTTCAATACTATTTATCACGCTAGGTCTTTACTTTTTTAATAAAGAAAAAATTGATAATCAAGATTTAACAAAAATAGCAAAAAATGAAGCAGAGATAAAAACAAAAGAGATAAAAGAGTACTTTAAAGAGAAAAAGATACTTGAAGAGCTAAATATTTTTGATGAAGATGTAAATGAAGAGATATTTGAAGAAAAAAGTGAAGAGCTTCAAAAAACTTTTATAGACAAACATCAAGAAGAGTTAAATGAGAAAATAGAGCAAAAGATTGAAGAGATTAAAATTAAGAAAATTGAAGTTAATGATGAAGCTAGTGAAGAAGGAAAAGAGTTAGAAAAACAAAAACTTGAAGAGCAAAAAAAGCAAGAAGAGAAGAAGCTAGAAAAAATAATTGAAGAGAAAATAGAAAAAGCCAAAAAAGAAGAGATAAAAGAGAAAAAAGTAGAAGATAAAAAAATAGTTTTAAAGCAAGATTCATATAAATATGATCCTAAAAAAAGACCAAAACTTGCAATTATAATAGATGATGTAAGCACTCAAAAACAAAAAAATGATATTTTAAATATTGGCTATCCAATTACAATGGCATTTTTACCTCCAACAAAAACTCACCCTAATTCTGCAAAAATAGCACAAGATTTGCCGTTTTATATGATACATTTTCCTATGCAAGCTTCAAGTGCTTTTAAAGGTGCAGAAGAGGGAACTTTACACATAAATGACTCATATGAAAAAATTGAAGCAAGAGTAAAACAGCTAAGAGCTTGGTATCCAAAAGCAAAATATATAAACAATCACACAGGTTCTGTTTTTACTTCAAATGATTTAGCAATGTCAAGACTTTTTAAAGCTTTAGACAAATATGGTTTTATTTTTGTTGATAGTAAAACAATCGCAAACACTTATGGAAAAAAATATGCACAAAAATATAATATACCATACATTGCTAGAAATGTATTTTTGGATAATGAAAGAAACTATAAAGCTGTTCAAAAACAGTTAATTGAGTCAATAAATATTGCTAAAAAGCAGGGCTATGCAGTTGCTATTGGACATCCGTATGATGTTACAATAAAGGTTTTAAAGGAGTCAAAACATCTATTAAAAGATGTTGATACAATTCTTGTAAACAAACTTCCATATTTATAATAAATCTTGTATAATAATTTATATTATTATATTAGGTTTTTAAATGATTAAAAAAATTGATTTTGAAATAACTGAACTTAAATCTATGCAAAAGTATCCAAATGAACTATATTATATTGGAAACACGCAACTTTTAAATAGAAAAAAAATCTCAATCGTTGGCACTAGACGACCAAATTCATATACAAAAGAGTTTACATATAAATTAGCTTCAAAACTATCTCAAAATGGAGTTTGTATAGTTAGTGGGGCTGCTATGGGAGTGGATGCTATTGCACATAATAGTGCAGGATTTGCAAATACAATTGCAGTTGTAGGAAATGGTTTGGATATAAAATATCCAAGTGTAAATAAAAATTTAATTGAACAAATAGAAAAACAAGGACTTATGCTTTCAAGCTATAAAGAGGGTGAGAAAGCTAGAAACTACTCATTTGTTTTAAGAAATGAAATAGTTGTAAGTTTAGGTGAAAAACTAATAGTTTGCGAAGCTGATTTAAAAAGTGGAAGTTTAACATCAGTTGAGTTTGCATTAAAACAAAATAAAGAGATTTTTGTTTTACCACATAGATTAAATGAGAGTTTAGGTACAAATGAATTAATCAAAAAAGGTTTTGCAACAGCTATTTTTGATATTGATGA
>CANRCH010000205.1 GCA_947629065.1 uncultured Aliarcobacter sp. | reverse complement strand
ATAATTATTGGAAGTTTAGAAAAATAGTTTTTCGCCAAACACTCCATAGCAAGTTTACTAGCTCCATAGTGATTTACAGGATTTGGACACAAACTCTCATCTAAAATCTCTGTATGTTGATTTCCATATATTGTTGCAGAACTTGCCACTACAATTTTTTCTATATTTAAATTCAACTCCAAAACAGTATCTAAAAGATTTGTAGTTCCTACAGTATTTACTTTATAAAACTCTTCACTACTATCATGAGCAACATAAGATATTCCAGCAAGATGTACTATATAGTCTGGTTTATGCTTTTTCAAGGCTTTTAAAATATCCTCTTTTTTACTTATATCGCAATCTTTAAAAGATGTTCCAACTACAATATAAGAGTTTTCAAGATGCTGTTTTAAATAGTTCCCCGTAAAGCTATCTATTGCTGTTATTAAAACTTTTTTCATTATTAAAAACTAATTCCTATTTCATTTCTTCTTAAATCATCTTTTACCATCATAGAACAAAGCTCTTCAAGTGTACACTTTGGTTCCCAACCTAAAACCTCTTTTGCTTTTTTTGGATTTCCTATAAGTAAATCAACTTCAGCTGGTCTATAATATTTTGGATTTACTTTTACAACAACTTTTCCAGTTTGTTTATCTTTTGCTATCTCATTTTCATCTTTTCCACTAAATTCAAGCTCAATATCAACAGCTTTAAAAGCCAACTTTACAAAATCTCTTACAGTTTCAGTTCTGTTTGTTGCTAGTACAAAAGTATCAGACTCTTTTGCTTGAAGCATAAGATACATTCCCTCCACATAATCCTTTGCATAACCCCAATCTCTTTTTGCATCAAGATTTCCAAGCTCTAAACAATCAAGTTTTCCTAATTTTATTTTAGCTACTGAATCAGTGATTTTTCTAGTTACAAACTCTCTTCCTCTTAAAGGAGACTCGTGATTAAATAGTATTCCACTTGTTGCAAAAATACCATAAGACTCTCTATAATTTACTACCATCCAGTGAGCATATAATTTTGCTGCTCCATAAGGACTTCGTGGATAAAAAGGTGTTTTTTCACTTTGAGGTATCTCTTGAACAAGTCCAAACATTTCAGAAGTACTAGCTTGATAAAATTTAATTTTTGGGTTTACAACTCTTATTGCTTCGAGTAAATGTACACAACCAAGTCCAGTTATATTTGCAGTTGCCAATGGTTGTTCAAAAGATACACCAACAAAACTTTGAGCCGCCAAATTATATATCTCATCTGGATTTATTTTTGAAACCATATGAATAGAGTTTGCTTGATCCGTTAAATCATACTCAACTAAATGAAAATTTTTATGATTTTGTATTCCTAACTCTTCAATTCTCCAAAAATTAACAGATGAAGTTCTTCTATATGTTCCATATACTTCATAACCCTTATTTAGCAATAATTCTGCTAAATATGCACCATCTTGTCCTGTTACTCCTGTAACTATTGCTTTTTTCATTTTTTCTCCTCTTTATATACTAAATTATCAATTAAAGATAACTCTTCTAAATTATTTGTAAGTATTATAAATGATACAAAAAGATTTGACATCTCATGAACACTTCTTATATAATCATATTTTATTTCAAAAAGCTTATTTTGAGCATCAAAAAGCTCTACTATGCTTCTTAGTCCTTTATCATAAGCTAGTTGAACAGATTCCAAATAAGTCTCACCCGAAATCAAAGCATCTTTATACATAGTTAAAGTAGCAATTTCACTTTTTAGTAAATTTATATTCTCTTTTAATCTAAGTTTCACATCATCTTCAACACTTCTATACTCTTCTTCTGCAGATTTTTTCATTAATCTTTTATTTTCAATTCTTGAAGATACAGCCCCACCTTGAAAAATTGGAATTCTAAGTTTTACCATAGCTCTTCCATAGTTATCATAATCAGTTGTTTCATCTTTTGATAAATATTTTGTATAACTAGCACTCATACTTAAATCTGGCAAATGTCCACTTTTTGCATTATCAACTTCATTTGCAGATAGTAAAATAGCTGTTCTTGCTTGTAAAATTTCCAAATTATTCTCCAAAGAGTTATGATTTTCTAAAGTATTCAAAATACTTTTCATAAAATTTTCAGTTAAAGAATTTAAATTTATATCAGGAATTACAATACTCTCTAATTTTGTAACATCCAATAATTTTGTAAACATTGCATCATAGTTTTTCTCTTCTTTAAGTAAATCAATTCTAGATTTTTGAGCCTCTACATTTACTTTTAAATAATCCATTTTTGTAACCAAACTCATAGAATATTTCTCTTCTATCATCTTTTGATTTTGCTCAACATAAGATAAATTTGCTTTTAATAAATCAATCTTATTTTTAATATTCAAAACACTCATATATACATCAAGAGCTTCTGTAGCAACTTTTTGTTTTTCCAACTCATGCCCATAATAAAAATATTTTATTCTACTTTTTTCTACATCAATAGCTGACATCAAAGTGGGGTCATAAATTACTTGACTCAAAGTCAAGCCAAGCTCTCTTGTTGACTCTTGAGATCTAGGATCACCTTTTCTTCCAG
>CANRCH010000204.1 GCA_947629065.1 uncultured Aliarcobacter sp. | reverse complement strand
GATAAAAAGATCCAAAACTATCAGCAATATATATTACATCAACGCTAGTTTTACTTAAAGCTTCTAAAACTTCATCAAGCTCTTTTTCAGATACTTTTGAAATAGCCATAATATTTACAGTTGTTTCATATCCTTTTGCATGAGCATCTTCTATTAGTTCAATTGCAGCTGGGATTTGGTGAATATATGTTGCAATTCTTATCATATCTACAACACTTTCACTCTTTGGTCTTAGTTCCTCTTTTAAACTTCTTCCAATATCACTCATAACAGCAATTTTTAAATCTGTATTATTTTCCCCTACAATTCTTCTAATATCTTCCTCTTTACAGAAATTCCAAGGACCATACTCATCTTCACTCATAAGTGTAGGAGATACATTTTTCCCTATTTCCATATAATCAACACCAGCTTTTAAACACATCTCATAGTGTGCTTTTACAAACTCATCACTAAAATAAAAATTATTTACTAATCCACCATCTCTAATTGTGCAGTCAAAAACTTTTAAATCTTCTCTTACAGAAAGAATAGTTCCTTTTTTCTCTAACATCTTTTTTCCTTAGTCATTTTCCATATTTATTTTTTAAGACAATATAATATCTAAAAGGTATTTAGAATCATATTTTAAGCTTAAGAAAATTTCATTTTTAAAATATCATCTATATTTTCATATCTATAAAAACTAAACTCTTCATTCTTCTCTTTTATTGCATTTAGTGCCATTCTATCGGCTAACTCATTTCCTTCAACACCACTGTGACCTTTTACATATTCTAAAACTAAATTAGATTTAAGGCTTAAATATAGTTCGTGAGATTTTATAATTAAATCAAGATTTTTAATCTCTCCACCTTTTTTTGTCCAACCATTTGCTTTCCAAGAAAATGCCCATTTACTGATACAATCTATTGAATATTTTGAATCACTAAAAATATAGATTGTATCTTTAAAACCGCTTTGCTTTGCAATTAATAGTGCTTGATAAAGTGCATTTAGTTCTGCAATATTATTTGTACCATTTTCTACAAAAGCACCATAAAGTAAAACAGGATTTTTTTTGTTTGAATATATTGCTAATCCACTTCCAGCAAATCCAGGATTTCCACTACAAGCACCATCACAATAAATATGTAAAAACTCCTTATCTTCATCTTCTAGGTTTTGATTTAGACTATTTTGTGAAGAAGTAGATTCTTTTTGCTCTTTTTGCCACTTTTTATAAGCAAGAAGATTTTTATAATTATTTACTATTTTTTCTTGAATATCTTGTGAAAAGTTTCCACAAAGAAGAAGTAGTAGATTTATATTATGCTCACTTATCTCTTGATTTATAATATTTTGTTTCCAATCTACACAAGGGCTAATATTTAGTATTTCAAACTGTTTTTGGTTTAAATTACCGTTAAAATCGATTAATTCTATTAATTTTTCATCTATTTTCATAATATTTAGTTAAATTTCTCTCTTTATTTATTTTTAAAAGTAGATTATACAAAAAAATTATAAATAAGGCTAAAGAATTAAAGGACTTTTAGTTATTATTTAATATTAAAATAATATTTAGGAAGAAAAATGTTGTCAAGATTATCGATAAAACAGAAGCTAATTTTAATTATGCTTATACCACTTGTTGTGGTTATTTTATTGGCTGCAAAACTTGCCTTTGATTCATATAATCTATCTTCAAATCTAAAAAGATTAGATAATGTTGTAGTTTTATCTACAAAAATTGGAAACCTAGTTCACGAAACTCAAAAAGAAAGAGGAATGACTGCTGGGTTTATTGGAAGTAAAGGTGCAAAGTTCTCAAATGAACTTTTAAATCAAAGAAAAGATGTTGATGCAAGATTAAAAGAGTTAAATGATTTTTTAGCTACTTTTGATAAAAGTTTATATAGTCAAAGTTTAATCAAAAATTTAGATGAAAGTATGAATTCTCTTTCAAAACTTGAATCAATTAGAAGTGAAGTAAATGCTTTTAAAATTTCAGGACCACTTGCAATTGAGTTTTATACAAGATCAAATACATTGCTTTTAAATACTTTATCAACTATTACAAAGCTTTCAAATAGTGTTGAAGTTACAAAAGAGTTGGTTTCTTATAGTAGTTTTTTACTTTCAAAAGAAAGAACTGGAATTGAAAGAGCTGTTGGTACAAATATTTTTGCACAAAACTATTTTTTAGATGGACAAAAAGCTAGATTTTATACATTAATTGCAGAACAAAATGCATTTATGGATACTTTCTTTAAAATATCTTCAGAAAAAATTATCAACTTTTATGAGAAAAAAGTAACAGGTAAAGCTATTGAAAATATTGATAATATGAGAACTATAGCACTTTATGAAAATAAAGATAGTGATTTTAATGTTGATGCGAATTTCTGGTTTGCACAGGTTACTGAAAAAATTAACCTTTTAAAAGAGGTTGAAGATGAGATGGCAAATCATCTTATATCTGTAATTGATAGTGAATTAGGCGTTGCAAATAAAGAGATGATTATTTTTTCACTTCTAAGTATTTTTGGAATTGCACTTACAATGATACTTGCAAGAACAATTGCATTTACAATTTTAATTGATGTTGCAAGCGTAAAAGCAGGG
>CANRCH010000203.1 GCA_947629065.1 uncultured Aliarcobacter sp. | reverse complement strand
TTAAAAAACAAGCTTCACTCTTGGGGATACTATTTTGTGGATATTGTTACAAGTGAAGCAGAAGTATCTTTTAGAGGAGATATTTTTGATATTTGTCCTCTTGGAAGTAGTTTTGGATATAGAGTTAGTTTTTTTGATGATGAAGTTGAAAGTATTAGAGCTTTTGATATTGAAGATCAAAAATCACAAAAAGAGGAGCTTGAAGAGTTTTCAATCACACCTGCATTTTTAGCTCTAAATCAAGATAGTTTTGATGAGTTAAATGAGAAAATAGAGCTTATTTCAAATGATGCTTTTATAAAAAATATTCACTCTTTAGGTTTTTGGTATTTAGATAATCTAGCAGTTTATTTACCACATAATATGAACTCATTTATCACTCAAAGTGCTTTAAATGAACTTGATGAAGCATATTTGTTTGAAGAGAAAAGATTAAATAAAGATAAATTTTTATTAACTCCTCAAATTTATGAATCAAAAGATTATAAAGAGATAGCCCCACAAAATATAAAAGAGTTTATATCTTTTCATAAAGATAAAAAAATAACAATTATTTCAAGTAGTGAAGCCAGAATAAAATCAAATGATTTAACTTTAGATGATAAAGATATAAAGTATGTTTTTGAAGATTATATAATAAATCTAATCAGTAGCGATGAAGTAATTATTTCACTAAATAAAGAGGTGAAAAAACAAAGAAAGAAAAGAATAAAACTTGTAATTGATGAGTTAAATTTAAATGATTTTGTAGTTCACGAAAAACATGGAATTGGACAATACAAAGGAATAGAACCTGTTTCTATAATGGGTGCAAAGAGAGATTTTGTGATTTTGCACTATTTAGGAGATGATAGACTTTTAATTCCTGTTGAAAATATTGATACTATTGATAGATATGTTGCAGATGGGGAAAGCTATGCACTTTTAGATAGGCTTGGAAAAGGAAGTTTTGCAAAATTAAAAGAGAAAGTTAAAGAAAGACTTTTTGAAATCGCAAACGATATTATAAGACTAGCAGCCGCACGTGAGCTTGTAAATGGAATAAAAATAACAATTGATGATTTTTTAGTGCAGAGATTTCAAAAAAGTTCAGGTTTTTCATATACAAAAGATCAAACAAGAAGTATAAATGAGATATTTGCAGATATAAGTAGTGGAAAAGTGATGGATAGACTTCTATCAGGTGATGTTGGTTTTGGAAAAACAGAAGTTGCTATGAATGCACTACTTGCAGTTATAAATAGTGGTTATCAAGCAATTTTTGTTTGTCCAACTACACTTTTGGCTTCGCAACACTTTGCAAGTATTAAAAAAAGATTTGAAGCTTTTGATATAGATGTAGCAAAACTTGATGGAAAAACCAGTACAAAAGAAAAAAATAGTATTAAAAAATCTTTTGAAGCTGGAACTTTAAAACTAATTATTGGAACGCACTCACTTTTAGATATAAAAAGCGATGATTTAGCACTTGTTATAATTGATGAAGAGCATAAGTTTGGAGTAAAACAAAAAGAGAAACTAAAATCCCTAAGAGAAGATGTACATATTTTTTCAATGAGTGCAACTCCAATTCCAAGAACTCTAAATCTTGCTTTATCAAAACTAAAAGGGATGAGTTCTTTACTTACACCTCCAAGTGAGAGAATTGGAGTTCGAACTTTTGTAAAAGAGTATAGTGATAAACTAATCAAAGAGATAGTTTTAAGAGAGAAAAGAAGAGGTGGACAGCTTTTTTATGTGCATAATAATATAGCATCAATTGAGAAAAAGAAAAAAGATATTGAAGAGATTATTCCAAATATTAAGGTGGAAATTATCCACTCTCAAATAAAACCAGCACTTGCTGAAAAAATTATTGATAGTTTTGAAAACAATGAGTTTGATATTTTATTAGCAACTTCAATAGTTGAAAGTGGGCTACATCTACCAAATGCAAACTCAATAATAATTGATGGAGCAGATAGATTTGGAATAGCAGACCTTCACCAGCTAAGAGGAAGAGTTGGACGAAGTAACAAAGAGGGGTTTTGTTACTATGTAGTTGAAGATAAAAGCAAAATCTCACCAGAAGCCATAAAAAGGCTTGTTGCACTTGAATCAAACTCATATTTAGGAAGTGGTACAGCTTTAGCACACCAAGATTTAGAAATAAGAGGTGGTGGAAATATTATTGGGGCTGAGCAAAGTGGACATATTAAACAAATTGGATATAGCTTATATTTAAAAATGCTTGAAGATACATTGGCCGTTTTAAGTGGAGAAGAGAAAACAAAAGAGAAAAACATAGATATAAAACTATCTATTAGTGCTTATATTAGTGATGAATATATAAGTGAAGATAGAATTAGACTTGAGCTATATAGAAGACTTAGTAAACTTGAAAATAAAGAAAGCTTATATGAAATAGAAGAAGAGATGGAAGATAGGTTTGGAAAACCAGATGTTGTTACAAAACAGTTTTTAGAACTTATTTTAATTAAAATCCTTGCAAAACAAAAAGATATAGGTCAAATTAGTTCTTATGAGATGAATATCACTTTTGTAAAAGATGATGGAACAAAAGAGAGTATAAAATCAAGAAGCAAAGATGATGACGATATTATAAGTGC
>CANRCH010000202.1 GCA_947629065.1 uncultured Aliarcobacter sp. | reverse complement strand
AAAGCAAAGAGGCTTTAAAATTTGAAGCTTTAGCTATGAAAGAGCTTGTTTTTGATAATCATAATAACATAGGAACAATATCTAAAGATAAAATAAATCTTATTGCAAATACATATAAGGTTATGGGATTTATGAAAAATGAAGTTGATGTGGATTCATTTATTTTTAATCAAATGAGACCAACAATAGATTTAAGTAAAGATGAAATAAGTTATTTAGAGAAGAAAAAAAGTTTAACATATTGTTCTCACCATGATTCTATGCCATTTGAAGCGATTAGAGATGGAAAACATATTGGAATGTTAGAAGATTATGTAAAGCAAATCTCACAAATATTAAATATAGATATAGATTTCATTCCTACAAAATCTTGGGATGAGAGCTATGAAAAAACTTTAAAAAATGAGTGTGATTTTTTAACTTCTATTGCTACAAGAAAAGGTAGAGAAGATGTTTTGAAGTTTACAAATAGTTATGCTGATTATCCTTTGGTGATTGCTACAAAAGTAAATGAGCCGTTTATTGAAGATATATCTGGACTTAAAAATAAAAAAGTGGCTATTTTAGGAAACTTTGATATTTATAATAAACTAAAAAATAAATATAGTGATATTGAGTTTATTATTTATGATTCAATTCACAACTCTTTTGATGCTGTAAAGAAAGGCGAAGTTTATGCGGCTATTGATTCTATTGCAGTTATTGGATATGAGATTCAAAACCACTTTTTAGGTGAAATAAAAGTTTCTGGAAAGCTTGAAGATAAGTTAAATTTATATATGGCAACTGCTTATGAAAATTCGTTATTAATTCCTATTTTAAATAAAGCTTTGCTTGGAATTAGTGATATAAAAAGACAAGAGTTTTTTAATAAGTGGCTATATATAGACTATCATGAAGCAAATGATTATAAATATATTATTGGGGTTGCTATTGTACTTTTTATTATCTTTTTTATAGTTGCTACTATTTATAGAGCATTGTTATTTAGAAAGGCAAATATAGAACTAGCAAGAAGAGTTGATTATGAAGTTGAACAAAATGATAAAAGAAATCAAATCTTATTTCAACAATCAAAACTAGCATCAATGGGAGAGATGCTTGAAAATATTGCACATCAATGGAGACAACCACTTTCAACTATAAGTGTTAGTGCATCTGGAATAAAATTAAAAAATGAGATGAATATTTTGACTTCAAATGATATTGAAACAAGCATGAATCATATTAATCAAAGTGTTTCATATCTTACTCAAACTATTGAAGATTTTAGAAGTTTTGTTTATGAAGATAAGAATATAGAGCCATTTAAGATAAAAAACACTATTCAAAAAGCGATTCACATCTTAGCACCAACTTTTTCTAAATATGATGTTTATTTATTAGAAAATTATGAAGATATTGAGATTATCTCTTATGAAAACAATCTTTTACAATGTTTAATGAATATTATTACAAATGCAATTGATGCTTTGAAAAATTTAAATGATAATGAAAAGAGAGTGATATATATAAATACATTTAAAGATGGTGAAAATGTAAAAATCTTAATTTGCGATAGTGGAAAAGGTATAAAAAAAGAGGTTTTACCAAGAATTTTTGAACCATATTTTACAACAAAACATAAATCTCAAGGTACAGGAGTTGGGCTTTATATGTGTAAAAATATATTAGAACAAAACTTAAAAGGAACAATTTTTGTTGATAATAGAGAGTTTACTTATGAGAATAAAAAATATTTTGGGGCTTATTTTGAAATATCTATTCCAAAAAAGATAGAATCAAATTAAACACTTAACAAGATAAGAAGAGATTTATTTCTCCTCTTTTAACCAAGTAGCATATAATCTTTCAGCTTCTTGTATCTCTTCTTCTACAAGATAAAAAGCCTTTTGTTCCTTCACTTGTAGTTGTTGGATAAACGGTTGCATAAACCCAGTAAAATCCACCACCTTTTCTGTGGTTTTTTACAAATCCTGTCCAAGTATTTCCACTTTTTATAGTTTCCCAAAGTGATTTAAAGGCTTTTTTTGGCATATCTTTATGCCTTACAACATTGTGTGGTTTGCCTATTAGTTCATCAACTGTAAATCCAGCAACTTCACAAAAATCATCATTTGCAAAAATTATTTCACCTTTTTCATTTGTCTCACTTACCAAAAAAGCGTTGTCATCTAGGATTATCTCTTTTTCCATAATTTTTCCTTACTAAAATTTTTTAATTTTTGCATCTTCAACTAAGTTTTGAGCCATTTCTAAAGTCTTATTTGAAATTTCACTTACTCTATTTGTCTCCATTGCATTCTCTTGAGTTGCCTTATCAAGCTGTGTAACCACACTATTAATCTGTTCAATTCCTCTTAATTGTTCATTTGAAGCAAGGCTAACATCTTGTATAATATTTATTGTTTGACTAATGATTTTATTAATATTATTAAAACCTTCTATCATATTTTCAGATATTACTTTTCCATTACTTGTTGTAAAGTTAGCATCTTCAACTAAATGTTTGATCTCTCTTGCTGCATCTGCACTTCTATTTGCTAGATTTCTCACCTCTTGAGCAACAACAGCAAACCCTTTTCCTGCTTCTCCAGCAGTTGCAGCTTCAACAGCTGCATTTAAACTTAAAATATTTGTTTGAAATGC
>CANRCH010000201.1 GCA_947629065.1 uncultured Aliarcobacter sp. | reverse complement strand
GTATGTTTAGCTTGGATAATGTGGGGAGTTTAAATAATTTAATATCTTTTGGTCATATTGGTAAATTTGAATTTTTAAAAGAGTATGGAGTTGAGTTTGGTGGATTTATAGCAAATATTGATTCAGATGGTGGAAAAACTTTAATTCCAATGGTGCTTTTTGCATTTATTTTAGTTATAGCTTTTAAAAATAGTATGGAAAAAATGAATGGGTTTAAAGCAAACTATAAAATAGCACTTCTTACAACATTTTGTTTGATTTTTGGAATTTTATCTATGAATAAAGTATCTGAATTTTTATATTTCAATTTTTAAGGGTAGATTATGAGTAATAAAAGATTTTTAAAAATTGTTTTTGGTTTATCTATTTTAGGTACTTTATTTATTGCTGGAGTTAATTATGTTGTTGATCCTTATGGAACAAATAATATTATTAATATAAATAAATTTAATTCAAAAAAATATACTAATACATCAATTACTGAAAGATATAAACTTAATATATTAAACAAAGGTAATATTGAAGCAATAATGCTTGGGACATCAAGAATTGGAGTAATGAACCCATTAGTCGTAGATAAATATTTAAACACAAAAACTTTTAACTTAGAGTATCCAGCTTCTATTACAGAAATTCAAAATAAGCTATTTATGTATGCAAATAACTTTAATGATTTAAAATATCTCATTTATGGTATAGATTTTATGTCATTTAACAAAAATAGAAATATAAATAGACATTTTAATGAATTTAATGAATTCAACAATAAAATAATAAATAATGAGAAAATCTCAAATTTAGATTTATATTTTAGTTTTGATACATTTTTTAAAAGTATAAAAATAGTAATTAAAAATTTATTAAATCTTCAAAAAGAAGAAGTTCGTTATTTAAATAATGGTATGAGAGATTATCAAAATTATATTGAAGAAGAGAATAAAGGAATATTTAATTTTGAGAAAGAAAATGTTAAGTCTATAGATGGTTACTTTAGAAGAAATGGTATTTATAATAATTATGAATTTTCATATGAATATTTAAATTATTTCAAGGAAATAATTGAGTTTTGTAAAAAGAATAATATAAAATTCTTTGTATATATTCCACCAATGTATAGTGAACATTTTGATGCTATAAATACTGGTGAATATTTTGATGAATTTGAATTATTTAAAAAAGAACTAGTGAAGATTACAGAATATATTGATTTTACTGGACACAATTCAATAAGCACAAATAAAAATAACTATTGGGATAGTTCACATCTAAGGGTTGAAACAACAGAAATTGTAATGGCAAAAATATTTAATGATAAATCAATTGAAGTTCCAGAAGATTTTGGAGTTTTAGTTACAAAAGAAAATATTGATGCACATTTAGAAAATTTAAGAAAACAGATAAAAGAGTATGATTTAGAAAAACTTCGGAACTAAGGCTTTAGCCTTAGCTTCAAAAAGTGGAAATAACAACTATTTGGTAATTTATAAGCAAGTTGTTGTTATTTGCTGGATAGCTAAGGTCACAGACCTTAGTTCCGAATAAAGGCTAAAAACAAGTTCTTAGTTCTATCTAGAGAAAAATTTTCTTATACTCTTCTTCATTCCAAGCGACAATAACTTTGTCACCATATTCAATAACAGGTCTTTTATAAAGCATAGGCTCTTTTTCTAGCCACTCTTTTTTACCATTATCATCTAAGTTTAACTCTTTTAATCCAAGAGTTTTGTATTTTGTACCTTTAGAGTTGAAAAGTATATTTATATCCACTTTACTAGCCCAAGTGGAAACTTGCTCTTTGTTTGGTGTATAAGTTTTAAAATCTACAAACTCAACTTCAATGCTGTTTTCTTTGAAAAATTTCAAAGCATTTCTTACACTTCCACAAGTTTTTATTCCATAAACTTTTATCACTTTAAAACCCTACTCTAAAATTTTTGGTACTACAAAATAGCTATTTTCACTCTTTGGAGAGTTTTTTAATACCATATCAGAAATCTCTTTGCTTGAAATTGCAACATCTTCTCTAAAAGGAGTTCCACCACTAACAGGGCTTACAGATGCTTCAACATTTGAAACATCAACATCATTTAGGTTTTGAACAAAATCTAACATCTGTCCAATATCCTCTTTCATCTGCTCTTTTTTACTCTCATCAACTTTTAAACTAGATAGTTTTTCTAGTTTTGCTAATAATTCGTTATCAACTTTCATTTTATTCCTTTTTAATTTTAGGCAAATTTATTTTTTATTTTCAAAATTTTGGATATTTTATCTAAAAAAAGTTTATTTAGCTCTTTTACTGTAGAACTCTTTTTTAAACTCTACCCAATTATCAGCTAATATTGCCTCTCTTGCACTTCTCATTAAATCTAAATAGTAGTGAATATTATGTATTGAAGCTAATCTAAAATATGTAATTTCTCCACTTCTAAAAAGATGGTTTAAATAGGCTCTTGAAAAAGTTTTACAAGTACTACAAGTGCAAGTTTCATCTATTGGATTATTATCCTCTTTAAACTCTGCTTTTTTGATATTTATTCTTCCAAAAGATGTAAAAATAGTACCATTTCTCGCATTTCTTGTAGGCATTACGCAGTCAAACATATCTATTCCACGCTCAATATTTTCAATTAAATCTTCAGGTGTTCCAACTCCCATTAAATATCGTGGTTTATCTTTTGGCATAA
>CANRCH010000200.1 GCA_947629065.1 uncultured Aliarcobacter sp. | reverse complement strand
CTTTAGAAAGTAGTATTGCTCTTCTAAAGTAGAAAAACTAAATCCAAGATTATAAACCTTATCATTTGTATATTTTGTAATATCATCTGTATCCATATAGTGAACTCTACTTCCACCAATTAGTAGAGTTTCTGGTTTGAAATTGTTTAATTCAACAAACTTTTGTGTTCTATATGCAAGTGCTACATCTTTGTGAAGTCCAAGATTTAAAACATTATTAAGACCAACTGGATCTATTAAATATTTTATAAATATTCCAAAACAGAAAATAAATAGGGCTAATAATAGTGAATAAAATATATATCTTTTTTGTTTTTGCATCTTTTTTTCCTAAAATTGAAAGTATAAAAACTCTTTTGCATTTGAAAAAGTAAACAAACTTGCACCTAGTAAAATTGCAGTATATAGAGTATATTTTAGATTTGGCTTGAAGTCTTCAGCCATTTGCCCACTATTTTTAAATCCTAAAGCCAAAATTAAAGCAATTACAATATAGAAACTTTGCCAAGTTAAATCTATATGGTAAAGTGCTTCAAATTTAAGATTATATGGATTAAACATAGTTTTAATAACGTACCAAGCATCGCTAAAATCTTTGGCTACAAACAAAGTTCTTGTGATAATCAAACCAACAAACATTAAAAACCAAGCGACATAAAAATTCATCTGTAAATTTGCTTTTTTCATCATATGTGCCATTACCACAAAAACACCATTTATTAATCCCCAAACAACAAAAGTCCAGCCAGCTCCATGCCAAAATCCAGATACAAAAAATGTAATCATAATATTTAAATAAACTATCCAAACAATATTTTTGTTTCCACCTAGGCTTTTATAGATATAATCTCCTAAAAATCGGCTAAGTGTCATATGCCATCTTCTCCAATAATCAGCAAAATTTCTTGCTTTATATGGCGAATTAAAGTTTTTTGGTAAATTAATATTAAACATTTTTGCAATTCCAATAGCCATATCAGCATATCCTGAAAGGTCAAAATAGTATGATAAAACATAAGAAGTTGAAGCATACCAAGCTTCAATCATAGTTAATTTTTGAGCATTATCAAAAGCATATTGTGCATAATCTGTAAGTGGATCTCCAAGCAGAGTCTTTTTTGCTAATCCAATAGCAAATATAAAAAGCCCCAAAGAGATATTTTCCCATCTTAGTAAACTTCTCCATTTAAGGGCAAATTGTGGCATCATCTCTTTGTGATGCACTATTGGACCCATTAAAAGTTGTGGAAAAAATGTAATAAATAGTGAATAATTTAAAAAACTAAACTCTTTTACTTCACCTCTATAATTATCAACCAAAAAGGCAATTTGTTGAAAGGTAAAATAACTAATTGCTAAAGGTAAAGCTAAATGAAGCAAAGGTGTTTCGCTACTAAATGCCCAGTTGAAATTAACAATAAAAAAATCTGCATATTTAAAATAACCCAAAAGTGCAACATTTCCAATAATCCCAAAAGTAAGCATCTTTTTATTAGATTTTTTACCTAAAGATTTTCCAACTAAAAAGTTAAAAATCATACTTCCTAAAATCAAAATTAGATATATTGGATTCCACCATCCATAGAAAAACAAACTTGCAAATACAAGCATTGTTTTACTAAGAGTTATCATTTTTATGGAATTTAGATAAAAATATAGAATTAAAGTTATGGGTAAAAAGAGTAATAAAAACTCATAAGAATTAAAAAGCAATGCGACCCTTTTTTTGTGAAATAAATTTGTGAAAAATTACTTAAAAATTGTGGAATATTAGCAGAATATTAATAAATTTGGATTTTTTTATTTAAATAAGATTTTAATATTTTAGCTAGGTTTAATCCTAGCTAAAATTATATGTATTAGTAGAACTCTACTCTAAAAAATTTTAACAACACTTTTTAAAACCACCTGTGTTGTATTTCCTATCTAAACTCTCTTTAAAAAACTCACCTCTACTTAAAACTTCTTTATCTGGATGAGTTCTTTTCATATGTTCAAGATACTTTTCATAGCTAGAAAGCCCCACAAGGGGATGAAAAAACTTTTCAGATTTTTCATACAAAGCTTTGATTTTTTTAATCATAGCTTATACCTTTTTTAAACTTTCCAAACTAACATAAGGTGACTCTTTAAGTGGAATTCTTAGTTTTCCAATCAAAGTTAAAATAGTTGCAATAATTACTAAAAGTGTAGTAATCATAAAGAAAGTTGCCAAAATAGCATTTAAAATATTTGAGAACTTAATTTGAGTCGCAACAGAAATATCTTGATTTATTTTTGCAATCTCTGCTTCATCTGTAATAGTTACAAGTTTTGCTTCAAGATCTGCAATTTTTTTGCTTTGAATTTGTGCAGTTGCCACATGGCTTACAGCATTGTGAACTCTATCCCCATCTTTGTAAGGCAATATTTTTTGAACACCACCTGTTAAAGTTGCAGTTAAAACAAACACAGCTGGAAGAACTGTAACCCAAGCATATTTTGCTTTACCCATTTTATATAGAATTGCAGTTGCTAAAAGAAGTGCCATTCCAGCTAACATTTGGTTACTTACTCCAAATAGTGGCCATAATGAATAAATTCCACCTCTTGGATCTATTGTTCCTTGATACAAGAAATATCCCCAACCAGCAACACTTAAAAATGTAGCTAAAATACCAGCTGCATAGTTATTTGTATTTCCTAAAG
>CANRCH010000199.1 GCA_947629065.1 uncultured Aliarcobacter sp. | reverse complement strand
CGTAAATGATCTTGCTCAGGTGTGAAAACTGGCTTTTCTACAGCAGTTTTTAGACGGTTGGCTTTCTTTTCTTTAGTAATCTGAATTTCATCAAGTCGGCGAATAAAGAGCAGATAAGTCATTTGCTCCATGACTTCTAAAGGATTGGAAATACCACCACTCCAAAAAGAGTTCCAGATCTGGTCAATTTTGCTTTTAATTTCGCCTGTAATCACACTAATGAATCTCAAATTTCTTTGAGCGTATTGTGGTAGAAATCAACAAAAAAAGCTATTTGATTCCGAAAACATGAAATTAATAATCAAATAAACAGAAATTAAAATATTTACTACTCGTCAATTTTTTGAAACACAGGCTATGAGTTTGTTTAATACAGTGATTTCTGATTGAAGACTTTTCAAATACATTTTCGCATCCAATACGCAACAAGAGATCTTATCAACTATTATTGGATATAGACGCATATACTTGGCTAATATGTCTATTTCCAACTTTACTTTCTCTACCTCTTTTTCAAGTCGAGTGTAATCTTGATATAGCTGCTCTTGAACTGAAGATGAAGTAGTCTTATTTGCTAAATAATCAAGCAAATCAGAACTTCTATACGCTGACGTATATTTATAGGTACATGTCGAATTATCAACTGATATAAAACCGCATTCTTGTAGCTCTCTAACAGTTTGATAGATTTTTTGATAAAACTTTTTTGCCTTAAATTCTGGATAAGCTTCAATAAACATCTTTCTGATATCCTTGAATTCTTTTGCCTTAAAGCATGTTGTTGCTAAGAATTCAACCAAACAGCTCTTAAGAGTTTGATTTATATACATACAAATCTACCACATCATCATAAATTAACAAAAATATCCTATTTTGGGATATTTTTGTTAATAGTACAACATCTTGAGCTATGAGCTCAATACACGATCCTCGGTACAGAAAACTGATACAAAAACTTATTGCTATACGTGAGTTAAAAAAAATTACTCAGGTACAGGTAGCTTCGTCGTTAAAAAAACCACAATCCTATGTAGCCAAAGTTGAAAACTTTGATCGTAGAATGGATATAATTGAGTTATATGATTGGATAAATGCATTAGATGCAGATTTCAACACTTTTCTTAATAATGAAATTTTAATAACTCATCCCAGCTAATATCTTCATGAGGATTTTTGTGTTTATTCAATTCTTGTTCTATCTCACTAAAACTTTTAAGAGCCTTAGCTTGGCTTTCAGAAGTATATGTAATTTGAGAATCTATAGAAGAATGATGTAAAGCACGTTGTATAATTCTAGGATTCACTCCCATTCTTTTAAGTGTCATAGCATAATTATGTCTATGTCCATGCGTACTTGTACCCAGAGACTTACTTACTTCAGTATCAATTTTAGCCATAGCCACTTCATAATTTTTATTAAAACTCGACAATGTATAGGGTTCACCAAAATCTTTTTTATTAAAGTTAATAAAAGCATACGGATGGTTTAATTTTAAAGATGCTATCTCAAGTAAATAAACTTCCCATAACTTAAAAAATAAATTCTTAATTTCTTGTGAATACCATAATAGTGGTAATGCACCCTGACTATCTACGACTTTACTCTTCCAACCTAAATTCTGATTATTATTTAAAACAGTTCTTGGTTTAAGTGAATAAACTTCTTTCAGATACTGCTCTCTATCAAATTTTTGACTAAATTTACTTTTCCATCTATTCGGAGCCTCCCCCATTTGAGGGTGAAAAATTTTCACTGTTCTCGTCATCATATCTACATCTATTGCCCATAAATGTAAGGCTTCTGATTCTCTTAAACCTGTCCCATGCATAAGTAACAATATTAGCTTGTCTCTTAAAGCTGCTCTCAAATCCCTTACATTTTTAAATCCGTATTTCATCAATTTAATAAATAAATGCAAGGGAAATTGTTGTTCATCGCCACTTTCTTTTCTCACTGATTTATGAGTTCTAAGTGCTCTTGTGTAGTTGTTCTTATCTTTATTCTGCTCAGAATCAATATGGGACAAAATGTTATTTTTTTGTTTATAGTAATAAGCATAATATAGAATAACTTGAGTTCTATAGTCAGCGCGAACTAAAGGATTCAACAATTCATTTCCGTAATTTTCATGAAGCCAATCAGAAAAGTAACTTACTGCTTGAGTATATATAGTTTTAGTATTTTCACTCCAACCATACCAATACAAACCTGTTGGATCAAAGCCCTCATCATCAATAGTTCCTTTATCCAAAGAATAAAAAAATCTTTTAAATAATTCTTGTGAGTTTTGACATTGATCTCTGTTTGCATAAGCGAAATCAAGATACAACTTTACTCCATATACAGCTTGTTTTATAGATGAAATCCTTATACTACTTCCTACAAACACCTCCATACAGTATTTAATTAAAGCTAAAAATGGTTGACCATTCTCATCAATTAAAACAGGTATGTCCACTATCTGCCTATTGATATTATCAACCACTCCCATCTTAAGCTTAATAACAGACATTTTTTATCTCCGAGAGTAAACAAGAATAGAGTATTTTATATATTTAAATACTCTAGATAACTTATATAAATAATACATTAATGCATTCTATAAGCACTTACAAGATTGTTTTTATATATAAAATATATACTAGATAAGATAAGACTTATGAACTGAGTGAAGAATATTTAGGGAAAGCTAATAATAATGAATTTGAACTCAAAGGCAGTTTTA
>CANRCH010000198.1 GCA_947629065.1 uncultured Aliarcobacter sp. | reverse complement strand
GCAAGAAAATCTATTTAAACATCTTCCAACTTTAGATATTTCAAATACTCATTTACCGCTTGGTAACTGTGAAGATGTAAATAAACAGTGTCTTGAGTATAATGAACTAATAAAAAAATCAGGTGGAATAGATATTCAACTTTTAGGTATTGGAGGAAATGGTCATATTGGCTTCATTGAGCCAAAAACTCCTTTTTCAAGCACAACTCATGTTGTAGAATTAACAGAAAAAACAAAAATTGATAATGGAAGATTCTTTGAAGATATTAATGAAGTTCCAAGTGAAGCTATTACTATGGGATTGAGTGAAATAAATGAAGCAAAAAAGGTCTATTTAGTAATTACAGGTAAACATAAAGCGCAAATTGTAAAAAAACTATATGAAAGTGAAATCACAGAAGATTTACCTGCATCAATTTTAAAAAACCACCCAAATGTTTCAATATATTTGGACTCACAAGCTGCTAGTTTATTGCCACAAGATGTGCAAAAAGAGTTGTTAAGATAAATTCAAAACTGGGACTTCAGTCCCAGCTATTTATTATTTTTTAAATAATCTTCGATTTTATCTGATATTTCAAAGATATTATAATTTTTTGCTTTTTCTTCTGATATTTTGATATATTCATCAACATTACTATTTGTTAAAAGTGATGTCCTATTTTTAAAACTCTCTAACATCATAGAGTTTACCCATTGATGATAATGACTTAAATCTTTATAATTTGCAATATCATCTAAGAAATCTTTATCTTCATAGCCGTAAATTTCAAGGTTTTTATAAGTTTCACTTTGATTTACTAAATATTTAATCATAGCTTTATGTATCTCATAACTTGGAAGATTATATTGCTTCCATTGTGCATATTGCATTCTTGAATATGGTGGAATAACTAAAATAAATCTTGTATTTTTGTATTTATTTACATTTTCTAAAATATACTCATATACATAATCTTTTGAAGCTTTTATCTTATTTTCAATATTATCTAAAGATATTTTTTCACCTTTTTTTATTTTATTTGAAGCATCAACAATACTTGAAAAAGCTCCTTTTATTTGGGCATTATTTTTTGCTTTAAACCAATTTTCAAGTCCTCCAAATCTATCGCTATGTCCTTTATTGGTAAACCAAACATTTGGATACTCCAAAGTTTTCTTATTTCCAATACATTCAGGCTTTTTTGAAAACTCCAAGATACATTTAAAAAACTTTTTATTCCAATAAACATTAAAATCATTAAAAGGATTTCTATCATATAGATAATCAAAGCTCTCTATAGGGAAAGATTTATTACTTTTTCCTAAATTAATATAAACTGTTGAATCTAGAGAATAGATTACAGTTTTAATATCTTTATTTTTAAGTGCATAAGATAAAACGGGATTTCTTTCAAAAAAGTTACTTCCACTTAAAGATATATTTACAAAATTTCCACCAACTATTTTTGAAGCTTCAAAAGATGATGTATTTTCAAGCATTGATGTTCCAAGAATGATAGAATCGAACTCAAAGTTATTAATTATTCCTGCTGCTTGTTGTCTCATATTTCCATGAAGATGTAAATCCTTTGTTATATAAGATTTGTGAAATATTTGCATTGGGTCATAATAGTAAATATATGAAAACAACAAAAGTGGTAAAATTATAATTATTGCAAAAAATATTTTAATTGATTTTCTATAAATTTTTATCATCTGTTTTCCTAAAAATTAAAATATATAAATTCACTATATTCTTGAATTGAACCAATATATAATGCACTTAAAAACATTAAAGCACTTAGAATAGAGTATTTTATTAAATCTCTACTAGAAATCTTTTGATTATTCTTATAAAGTTTTTCAATACTATTTCTAAACCCAAGTACAATAATAAAAGCAAAAACAATCATTTCAAAGATATAAATATTTGTAAATCCTGTATATTTAACTCCAGTTAGTTTAAAATAATCTATCATTGGGTTAAGATAGTTAAAAGTATTTGCAAACTCTGTAGATACTATAAAATCTCCTTTAAACATCCCCTTTAAAACTTTCATAGCACTCTGCCAATCTTTAGCTCTAAAAAATATCCATGCTATATTTATAAAGTTAAATGTTATCAACCAAGCTAAGATTTTATTTAGTTTAAATCCTAAACTACTCCAAGCTCTATGAATTGATAGAGCAATACCATGAAGAAGTCCCCAAACTATAAATGTCCATCCAGCTCCATGCCATAGACCACCAAGTAAAAATGTAGTTATTAGGTTTATATAGGTTCTTGTGTTTCCTTTTCTATTTCCTCCAAGAGGAATATACAAATAATCTCTTAAAAACCTTGATAGTGTAATATGCCATCTTCTCCAAAAGTCTTGAATAGAAAGAGCCTTATATGGAGAGTTGAAGTTAATAGGAAGACGGATATTAAATAATAAAGATATTCCTATTGCCATATCTGTATAACCTGAGAAATCAAAGTATAATTGAAAAGTATAACTTAGACTTGTAGCCCAAGCTTCTATTAGATTTAGTGTTGTAGCTGTATCAAACCCAGCATTTGCCCAAACAGCAAAGGTATCTGCAATTACTACTTTTTTAAATAGTCCTATACTAAATATAAACAGTCCTAGTGCTATATTTCGATAATTTTTAATGTAGTTATACTTACTTGCAAATTGAGGCATCATCTCTTTATGATGTAAAATTGGACCAGCAAGTAAATGTGGGAAATATGTAACAAATAGCATATAGTTAAATATATTGTACTCTTTAGCTTCCTTTCTATAAGCATCTACTAAAAATGCTATTTGAGTAAA
>CANRCH010000197.1 GCA_947629065.1 uncultured Aliarcobacter sp. | reverse complement strand
AGGACAAAAATCATATGGAACTAAGTTTTTATCTCCCTAAAGGTTCATATGCAACTGAGTTAATTGCAGAGATTTTACACTAATTTTTTAAGTGCTTTTTTGCTAGTATCAAGTTTAAACTACACAAGGGGATAAAAAATGAGATACGAGGAACTGATTACGGAGCTGTGTGAAGTTATCAAAGAGACAGAAATTGATTCAGAAGGAATTTTTGATAATACTGATGAAATTTCAAATATTATAGATAATATTAAGATTCCTCTTCATAAAAGAGAGAAACTAAAAGATTTGTTGTCAAATATTTATGGTCTTTTACAAAGACAAGATTTACATAGACAAAAAATAGAGAGAGTTGTAAATTTTGTTTGTGATAAAAATGATATAGATAAAGGTCAGTATAATATAGCACCTAGTGCAAAAACAATAGATGCTACAGAAGATTCTCTAAGTGAAGATGAGTTAGCAGCTTTGATACAAAGCATGCAAAACAACTAAAAAAGCTTAAGCTTTTTTAGTTTTATTAGCTCTTTTTACCAACTTTAATATCATTTAAATTTTCAAAAATCTCATTTGTACAATTTTCAACAGCACTTGCTTTTTCATTTAAAACTTCTGGTTTATCACCATTTGAGTTAGAAATTACTAAATCTTGAAGATTTTTATAAAATGATGTATCTAGTGCCTTTATATTTTCTAAAAGTTTTTTATCTAAAATATTATTTGAGTTCTCATTTAAATTTAGCCAATTTTTTATAGAGTTATCGTCAATAACATTAAAATTTTTATAATCTCCTAGTTTTGAATAAACTTCATCTTTTTTCTTTAAAAGATTTGTTTTTAGCAAAGCAGTATCATATACTAAATCAACATTATCAACTTTGTCTAAACTATCTTTAATAAAAGATGTTCTTGAAGCAGCAGTTACTAAATAGCTAGATGTATAAGCAATAGAAGTTGCCATATTAGATATTTGTTCAGCTACTTGAGCATTTTTTTGTGTTGAAGAATCTAAAGAGTTAATTGCATCATTTATTTGTAAGATACCAGTTTCTTGCTCTTTTGAAGCAGTTGCAACATTTTCTATTGTTACTAAAGTATTTGAAATACTGCTATTTAACTCAGAGTAACCATCTATCATATTATTTGCTATGCTTTTTCCATTGTTTGCTTTTGCACTTGCTTTTTCAACTATATCTTTTATCTCTTTTGCGGCTTGAGCACTTCTGCTTGCTAGGTTTCTAACTTCACCAGCAACAACTGCAAAACCTTTTCCAGCTTCTCCTGCAGTTGCTGCTTCAACTGCAGCGTTTAATGAAAGAATATTTGTCTGGAATGCGATTTGATCAATTACTTCAATAGCCTCATTTATAGAGCTAACTTCTTTATTTATATCATCCATAGATTTAGCTGTTTGATTTGCTAATTCTTGACCTTTTTGTGCTGAAAAACTAAGCTCTTGAGCTAGTTTTGACATTTTCATTGTTGATTGAGTATTGGCTTTGATTGTAGATGTAATCTCTTCAAGAGCAGCTGCAGTTTCTTCAAGACTTGCAGCTTGTTTGCTTGAAGAGCTTTTAAGCTCCAAAGATGTATCTGAAAGAATTTGAGTGCTATTTTTTAGACTATTTCCAGTATTCATAACAATAGCTAAAAGCTCCGATGTATTGTTTCCTACTAGATTTATTCCACCAGCAAGAGAACCTAAATTTCCAAAAATTTTATCATCTTTTAAAGTATAATCATATTTTGATTCAGCATATTGTCTTAATGCCTCATTTATTTTATCAAGAGTATCTTTTGTTTTTTCAATCATAACATTTAGTTTGTTTTTTAAATCTTCAACATGGTGGTTCGAAGCTGTATTATGAACTTTATATACAAAAAATCCATTTGCAGTTTTTTCTATTACATCATTTGCTTCTTCAATTACAATTTCATCTTGTTTTAAACCTTCTCGCACCTTATCCATATAAGAGTTGAAAAGTGATGCAACATCTCCTATCTCATCATTTGATTTTACTTTCAAAGTAATATTTGTATCATTTGAATGAAGTAGATTACTAAAACCTTCTTTTAATATCTCTATAGAGTTTGTAGCTTTTCTTACTATAAAAAATATTAAAATAATTGTAATTAATCCCAAAATAGCAGAAGTAAAAGAGATCTCTTTTAGAAGTGATTGAATTCTTTTGTCTGTCTCTTCAAGAGAAAAAGTAAGGTCCATAACTCCAATTACATCTCCTACATTTTGGTTTGCATGACAAGCCATACACTCAGGTGTAGCAATCATTGGTTTTATCATTCTTATTGTATGACCATTTTCATCATTTGTTTGAATTATTTGGTTCTCTTTTGAATCAAAACTTTTTAATATTTGAGGGTCATTTGTAAAAGGAGTTGTAACAGAGTATAGCTCCATTAACTCTTTACTTTTTGCTACGGTTAGATTTTTTACACCTTTTATCTCTCTTGCTTCATCTTCTGCTTTTTTAATAAGTACTGGGTCACCTGTATTCATTGTATTTCTTAAGGTTTGAAATATTGAAGCATTTAGCATCTCTAAATTATCTTTTGCATTTGCTATCGAGTCTTTTGTTACTTTTGTTGTTGTAGAGTAAACTATAATGGAACTGCTAATAAACATCAGCAAAAATAGTGCAAATATAATTTTGCTGCTAATCTTTTTTGTTATAAAATCAAGCATATTTAAACCCTTATTTTTTAAGTGGAATTATTATATACTTTAAAATATTTAAAAAGTATTAAATAAGAGCATAGTTTGTTTAAATTAAGCACTCTTTGTAAAAATATAATAAAAAATAAAGTGAGA
>CANRCH010000196.1 GCA_947629065.1 uncultured Aliarcobacter sp. | reverse complement strand
GCTAGTTGTTCACAAAGTTCCATTAGTTCATTTGCATTTTTTCTTATAAATCTACTTTTTTGTTCAAGCACAAAAATAGCATAAAACTTCATATCAACTCCAGTTCCTACATATATTTTTATCTTTTTTCTACTATTTATCTCTTTTGGTAAAATTTCTTTAAACTCTTTGAAAATTATGTTTTTTTTAGCAAAAACTTGCGTAATTTCTCTCATTTATATCCTTAAAATCTTTATTATAACAAAATTTGTATAATTTCATAAATTTTAAAATAAAAGAAAAAAATGAAAAAACTATCTTATGAAGAACAATCTACAATCACAAGAGGAATAATAAAAGCAGCCGTTTTAATGAGTGAATATGGAGCGGAGAGTATTTTAATTGAACAAACAGCACAAAGATTAGGAAAAGTTCTTGGTGCTTCAAGTGTTGAGTTATCTTTAATTCCATCTGCAATAGTTCTTACAACCCTATATCACGGGCAAAGTGTTACAACAACAAGAAGAGTTCATCATAAACCAATAAATATGAGTATAGTTTGCGAAATTCAAAATATTGTTTTAAAAATGGAGAAAAAAGAGAACGAAGTAAACTACGACATCACATATTTATACACAATTTTAAAGAAAATTGAGCCAAATTATTATAATCGCTGGTTGGTTGTATTTATGGTTGGAATTGCTTGTGGAAGTTTTGCATATTTGCAAGGTGCCGATTTTATGGCGATTGCAATTACATTTGTGGCTTCAACTCTAGCTATGATAACAAGGCAAGAACTATCAAAAAGAAGATTTGTAATGATTATAGTGTTTGGAATAACCGCCTTTGTTGCAACACTAATTGCAGGTTTATCAAAAATCTACGGTTTTAGCAATACTCCAAATATCGCTATGGCTGCAAGTGTTTTACTTCTTGCACCTGGATTTGCTTTTGTGAACTCATTTTTAGACTCTTTCAAAGGATATATGATGATGGGTTGGGGACGATTTATGGATGGTATGATTTTAACTTTAGCAACAAGCGTCGGAATTATTTTAGCAATTGCGATTTTAGGATTTAAGGCATAATATGGAATTTTTATTAAAACTTTTTATTGAAGGAATTTTTGCATCTCTTGCATCTTTGGGATTTGCTATGGTTTTTAATGTTCCAAAACAGACTTTAAGATATTGTGCTTTGGGTGGATTTTTGGTTTATGATTTAAGAACAATATTTTTAAGTTTGAATTTTGGAATAGAGATTTCTACTTTTATTGCATCTGCAATTATAGGACTTATTGCACTTTTTTGGTCAAGAAAATATAAAATTCCAAGACCTGTTTATACAGTTGCTTCAATTATTCCAATCTTACCAGGAACTTATGCTTTTAGTGCAATGATAGCTTTAATTGATATAAACAGATATGGTGCAAATACCCAATTAATAGAGATTTTTATTCATAATGGATTAAAATCCGTAGCAGTTTTATTTGCTATTACTTTTGGTTTGGTATTGCCATCTTTATATTTTTTAAGATTAAATCGACCAGTTATTTAATATAACTGGTACTTTTTGATTAATTCATCATCAATATCTATTAATTTTCTTTCTCTTAAATCATCAATTACACTTTTTGTACAATCTACATCATCTGGCCATCTTCTTGTAAAGCCGTCAAGAGAGTTTTTATTTGTTCCATCTAAGCATAAAGTATTCTTTTTAATATATAAATCTCTATTTGAATCTATGTTATTTGTAACTCTCCAAATAAGCATATATGGATTTTCCAAATCGTTAGCTTTCTCATCCACAATTATCAATATTTTTATATTTTTATATAGTGGTTTTAGTTCTTTAAATAGCTCTTTTTGACTTCTTGTTTTTTCAACACTAATTACACAAATTGGATTTTTTGTATCTGTGTAATACTGCTTTAAACCTTTAATCTCTTTAGTGATATTTTGCATTTGTTCTAATAATTCACTATCACTTAAAAGAGTAATTCCTAGCTCTTTTATCTCTTCACCTGTACAATCAAGCCCTAGTTTTCCACCAACTGCAAATTTTGGTGCAGTGTGATCAAGATGATCAACCACTCCTTTTGACACTAAAATATCATCAATATTTAATCTATTTAAAATATATTTTGTAATTGCATCATGAGAAGTTAGCTTTGGCGCATCTTTGTTTACAAAAATGGCATGTTTTACGAAACTCATCTGCCCTACTCCCCAAAATGCATGCATCATTTGACTTGCGTGTCCAGGATAAAATGCATCTATTTTTGCCAAAATAAGGTTGTGATAAACACCATTTTCAGGCATATAATAATCTATTAAATCAGGTGCTGTTGTTTTAAGAAGTGGCAAGAAAATTCTCTCAGTTGCATACCCCATATATTTATCTTCTAAAGGTGGTTTTCCTACAACCGTTGCTAAAAATACTGGATCTTTTTTACTTGTAATGGCTGTTACATCCATAAAAGGAAACTCTTCATCAAGTGTATAATATCCAGTGTGATCTCCAAAAGGACCCTCAATTTTTAGCTTACTAGGATCTACAAAACCTTCAATTACAAAATCATTATCTTCAGGTATCCAAATATCATTTGTAATAGATTTTACAAGCCTTGCTGGAGTGTTTTTTACAAATCCATAAAGCATAAGCTCAAAAACTCCAATAGGAAGTGGTGCTTGTCCACACCAAATATACATAGGATCACCACCAATTCCGATAGTTACAGGCATTTTTTTACCAGCTTTTTTGTATTCATGGAAAAAGTGATTTGAGTCTTTATGAATTTGCCAATGCATTCCTAAAGTATTATCAGGAAACACTTGAAGTCTATACATTC
>CANRCH010000195.1 GCA_947629065.1 uncultured Aliarcobacter sp. | reverse complement strand
TAAAACTAAATCATATAAGTATAGACAATGAAGATATATTTATAGCAATTTGGCAAAATCAAAATGAGTTAAAAGAACTTGAAAAGCAATTAATAGAACAAACTATTTTAATAAATAAGAAGAAAGATTATATAGATACTCTTGATACTATATTTAAAGAACAAAATATCAATAAAGATAATCTTTTAGATACTCTTTTCTTACTTAATGAGTATAAAACGGCAATCGATGAAAGTTCTATTGTTTCAAAAGCAGATAAAAAAGGAAGAATAACTTTTGTAAACGACAAGTTTTGCAAAATATCTGGATATGAAAAAGATGAACTTATTGGAAAACCACATAATATTGTAAGACATCCAAGTATGAGTAAAGAGTTTTTCAAAAATATGTGGGAGACTATAAGAAATAAAAAGATTTTCCAAGGCGTTATAGTAAATAAGAAAAAAGATGGAAGTGCGTATTATGTAGATACTACAATAGTTCCAATAGTTTCAAAAGATGGCGAGATAGTTGAATTTATTGCAATTAGACACGATATTAGTGAAGTTTATGAAAAAGAGAGATTAATTCAAGAGCAGTTTTTAGATGAGCTTACAGGTTTACCAAACAAACAAAGATTAATAAAAGATTTACAAAAAACAAAACTAGCAAAAATTATGCTTATTGATTTAAAAGATTATAAAAATATTGTAGATTCTTATGGATATGAGATTTCAAACTTGCTTATCAAAGAGATATCTAAGAATCTGTTAAAAATAGATTTAAAACATACAACACTATATAAATTTGCAGAGGATGTTTTTGCAATAAAAGGTGATAATTATATAAATGATGATGATTTTAGAACTTTAGCAAATGATATATACAAAAATATCACAAAAAAAGAGATATATATCCCAAACAATAATTTCAAAGTAGATTTTCATATTGGTGTACTTGCAAATGAAAATTATGATTCATTTAATATTATAAATAAAGCTGAGTTTATTTTAAGAGTTGCAAAGAGAAAAAATCTAAATGTAGCTTTGATGAAAGATAATATAGATGAGTATAATAAAACATTAGAGAATCAAGAACTACTTAAAAAAATCAAAAGTTCTTTAGCAAATGACAATCTTTTAGTGTATGGTCAAAAAATCATAAATAATGCAAATAACTCATTTAAGTATGAAACTTTGATGAGGTTAAAACTTGATGATGGAACTATTCTTTCTCCTTTTAGATTTATTGATTTGGCAAAAAAATCAAACGACTATTTAACTATGACAAAAATGTTAGTAAGAAAAGCAACACAATATTTCAAAGATAAAGATGTAGAGTTTACAATAAATCTTACTTTAGAAGATTTAAAAGACAAAGATACTATGCAGTATATTTATGAAAGGTTAAAAGAGACAAGGTTATTTAAAAAAGTTACATTTGAATTGGTTGAAAGTGAAGGAATTGATGAGTTTGAAGAGGTAAATATATTTATAAAAAAAGCAAAATCACTTGGTTGTAAAATAGCAATTGATGATTTTGGAAGCGGATATTCAAACTTTGAGTATATTTTAAATTTAGATGTAGATTTTATAAAAATAGATGGAACATTGATTAAAAATATAGATAAAAATGAGAATTTAAAAATAACAGTGCAAACAATTGTAAATCTAGCAAAGAGTTTAAATATACAAACTGTTGCAGAGTTTGTTCATAGTAAAGAGGTTTTAGAGGTGATAAATGAGCTTGGAATTGACTATTCACAAGGCTTTTATCTTCACGAACCACAATATTTAATTTAGAAAAAGGAAAAAAAGTGTTTGAAAATATTGGAATAAAAACAAAACTGTTTTTAATAATGTTGTTTAGCCAAATTGGTTTTTTAATAATTTCACTTGTAGCTATTATGTATGAAAAAACTACAGCTATAATTTTGTTAAATATATTTTTTGCAATTATATTAGCTATTGTTAGCTATTTTTCTATGAAAAGAATCACAGGTGGAGTTGATAAAATTAAAAAATATTTAGATGAGATTGAAAATTTTGTTTTCTATAAATCTAATAATATTAAAAAAATAACTTGTAAAAATAGTGATGAAATTTCAAAAGTTTTTCTTGAACTTGATAATTTTTCAAATAAAATTGAAAAAGTAAGACAAGATGATATGCACGTGCTTGGTGAAGTTGTAATTGCTTTAAATAAACTAACTCAAGGAATCTATACAGCTCAAGTTCATTCAAATACAGAGAACTTTATGATTCAAACTCTTAAAAAAATAGTAAATCAGATGCTTGAAACTACAAATCAAAATATGGAAGAGTTGGTTCAAATAGTAGGACTTTATGCAAACCATGATTATAGAAATCAAATGAGTATTAATCCAGTTCTAAAAGGTAAGATGAGACTTACTATGGAGAGAATAAATCTTCTTGGAAATGAGTTGAAAAAGAACTCAAAACAGAACCTAGAAAATGGATATCTATTAGAAAATAATTCACAAATAATGAATAGAAGTGTAGAAAATCTTTCAGAAAAATCAAATCAACAAGCAGCATCACTAGAAGAAACAGCTGCTGCACTTGAAGAGATGACATCAAGCACAAGAAACAATGCACAAAATGCTATAAAGATGTCAAATTTAAGTAAAGAGGTACAAGCTTCTATTGCTGAAGGTGGCGAGTTAGCAAATAAAACAAATAAATCTATGGATGAGATAAACGAAAAAGTTTCACTTATAAATCAAGCAATAAATGTAATTGACCAAATTGCCTTCCAAACAAATATTTTATCACTAAATGCAGCTGTTGAAGCTGCAACTGCTGGAGAAGCAGGAAAAGGGTTTGCTGTTGTTGCTCAAGAGGTGAGAAA
>CANRCH010000194.1 GCA_947629065.1 uncultured Aliarcobacter sp. | reverse complement strand
AATTTTACAAGATATTTCTGGACCAAAAGTGCGAGTAGGAGAGCTTAAAGAGCCTTTTGAACTTGTAAGTGGAGATAGTGTTACTATTGTAAAAGAGGAGATTATTGGATATAAAAAAGGTGATAAGGATTATGTAGTATCTATAAATCACCCTGAGATTTTGGACAAAATCAAAGTTGGAGAGTTAATCTATTTTTATGATGGAATAATTGAAGCAAAAGTTGTAGATACAAAAAATGGAATCAAAACTATTGTTGAAAATCACGGAACACTTAGTTCAAGAAAAGGTGTAAATTTCCCAAATACCGTTATAAATATTGATGTAATTACAAAAAAAGATGAAAAAGATATTGCTTGGGGAGTTGAAAACAAAGTAGATTATTTTGCAATCTCTTTTGTTCAAAATGCAGAAGATATGAAAAGAGCAAGAAAACTTTTAGGAGATTACAAAGGTAAGCTTATAGCAAAAATAGAGAAGTTTGATGCTGTTCATAATATTGATGAAATAATTGAAGAAAGTGATGGAGTAATGGTAGCACGTGGTGATTTAGGAATAGAAGTTCCATATTATGAAGTGCCAACTATTCAAAAAATGTTGATAAGAAAATCAAACGCAAAAGGAATTCCAGTAATCACTGCAACTCAAATGCTTCTATCAATGACTTACAATGAAAGAGCAACAAGAGCTGAAATCTCGGATGTTGCAAATGCTGTTTTAGATGGAACAGATATTGTAATGTTAAGTGAAGAGAGTGCAGTTGGAGATAATCCTGAAAATGTTGTTGAAACAATGCACAATATTATTTTAAAAACAGAAGAGATTTTCAACCACAAAAAACGAAACCATATGCCATATTTAGATGAGTTTGATGTAATTCAAGCAACAGTTACAAAACTAGCTGATGATATGAATGCAAATGGAATTTTAGCAATCACAAGTACGGGAAATTCAGCTAGAAAAATGTCAAGATATAAGCCAAAAACACCAATTTTTGCTTTTACTCACGATGAAGATACTTTGGGAGTTTTAACAGCATTTTGGGGAGTTGAAGCAGTTGCAAGTTTAAAAGAAGCACAAGCTTCTAAAATGATTCAAAAAATGTTAAGAACTCTTGAAAAAGAGAATAAATTAAATAAAGATGGACTTTATATTTGTACGGTTGGTTATCCTGTAGGAATTCCAGGAAGTACAAATACTATTAAAATCTTAACTCCAAGTGAGATTGAGTTTTATCTAAACTTCAAAGAAAATAGAGAAAGAACAAAAAAACAGAAGAGGGTTAGTCAATAAAATATCCCTCTTCTTGAGAGTTTAAAATCGTATCTTTTGGTAGTTTTTGTCTAAGTCTTTTTATCATAGACCTGATTGCCATATACGATTTTTCTTCACCATATACAAACTCTTCTATTTGTGAATAAGTTACTCTTTGCCCAAGATTTGTAAATAGAAGATATAAGAAATAACTTTCATTTTTTGTAAGAGTTATTTCAATATTATTAAGAAAAACTCTTTTATTGAAGGTATTGAATTTTAAACCATTATTTAAGGTTATAAAACTCTCTTTTTGTGAAATTTTTTCTACTTTTAATAGTAACTCTTCAATATCAAATGGTTTTTTAATATAATCTTCACAACCATATTTATATGCTTCTTTAATAGTATCAATCCCAATATTTGCACTAATTATTAAAATATTTGCATTTGTGTTAATAGATTTTATATATTTTAAAATTTCTAAACCATTTATATTTGGCACATTTATATCTAAAATAAACAAAGAGTAATTATTTGAAATATTTTCAATAGCTTTTTCTCCATCATAAAAGCTAAAAACTCTATAGTTTTCATCTTCTAGCATCTCTTTTATAGAGCTATTTAGTGCAAAATCATCTTCAAGAAGAAATATTTTCAAAGTTTTCCTTAGTTTTGAATTTATAAAAAAATGTTGTTTGATTGTTTTTTGAATCAACAAAAAACTTTATATTGTATTTAATACAGATATCTTTAACAATAGAAAGTCCTAAACCATGTCCACCAGAACTCTGATTTTCTCTGGAGTATTTTTCAAAAATCCTTTTTGTATTTGAGATATTTTCACCAAATGAATTGAATTTTAGAATAGATTTTTCTAAAGAGATAGTGATTTTTGAATCAATAAAACTATATTTAATAGCATTAGATAAATTATTATCAATTAATCTTTCAAGTTCAATTTTACTAATTGCTACAAAACAGTTATCTTTTAAATCTAAAATAATCTCTCTATTTTGGCTTTTTGCAATAATTGTAAAATAATTTACTCTATCTTGCAAAACCTCTTTTAAATTTAGAATCTTTATATTGTAAATAATATTCTCTTTTGTATGCAAGAAATTCATATCTTCATAAGAGTTTTTTAGTGTTTTTAATGCAGCTTCTATTTTTTGAGAGTATTTATCTTCACCTAAATGCTTGTTTCTTAGTTGTAAATTTAGGTTCATAATAGCCAAAGGAGTTTTGATTTCATGAACAGCGTGTTCTATAAATTTATCTTTTGCTTTTAAAAGTTGCTCTTTTTTTCTATAATTAAAAAGAGCTAAGATTGTAAGAATCCCGAAAAACAAAACAAAAATAAATGCTAAATGAAGTTTTTGTAGAGTATTTTTGTACTCTTCTTGGCTAAAAATTATTTCATACACAAGCTGAACTCCATCAAAAATCTCAGAACTCTCTATGTAGTAGTAACTTTCTGTTAAGTTCTCACTGTGTGGAACTACTTCAAATGATTTTATATTTTGATTCTTTTTTAATAAATTATATATTTTATTACCACTTTCAATTCTTTGTAAAATATTGTTTAAATCAGGTTTATA
>CANRCH010000193.1 GCA_947629065.1 uncultured Aliarcobacter sp. | reverse complement strand
TACAAAAGTAGAGCATCAAGTATTGAGTTTAATGTATCCACACCCTATAAAAAGAGAAGTTACAACAGAGATAAAAACAGGTGAAATTGGAATTGTAGTTCTTGGATTAAAAACTCTTGATGGAATTGCAGTTGGAGATACAATGACAGATGCAAAAAATCCAACAAATGAAGTAATTGATGGTTTTGAACCTGCAAAACCATTTGTTTTTGCTGGACTTTATCCAATAGAAACAGATAAATTTGAAGATTTAAGAGAGGCTTTAAACAAGCTTCAACTAAACGACTCATCTATCTCTTTTGAACCTGAAAGTTCAATGGCTTTAGGAAGTGGTTTTAGAACTGGATTTTTAGGAATGCTTCATATGGAAGTAATCAAAGAGAGACTTGAAAGAGAGTTTGATTTAGATTTAATTGCAACTGCACCAACTGTTGTTTATGAAGTTATGCAAAAAGATGGTGAAAAAGTAATAATTCAAAATCCAAGTGAACTTCCTGAGCCAAACTATATAGAGACAATTTATGAGCCTTATGTAAAAGCTACAATATTAGTTCCTGATGAGTTTTTAGGAAATGTTATAAAACTACTAAATGACAAAAGAGGAATTCAAGTAAAGATGGATTATATAGGAGCTAGAGTTCTTCTTGAATATGATATTCCTATGAATGAGATTGTAATGGATTTTTATGATAAATTAAAATCTACAACAAAAGGTTATGCATCTTTTGATTATGAGCATATTGGATTCAGACCAGGAAACTTAAAAAAACTTGATGTTAGAGTTGCTGGTGAAGTTGTTGATGCACTATCAATCATAGTTCCAGAAGATAGAGCTGTTTCAAGAGGAAGAGAGTTTGTAAAAGCCCTAAAAGAACTAATCCCTAGACAACTTTTTGAAGTTGCGGTACAAGCTAGTATTGGAAGTACAATTATTGCTAGAGAAACTGTAAAATCTATGGGAAAAAATGTAACTGCAAAATGTTATGGTGGGGATATTACAAGAAAAAGAAAACTTCTTGAAAAACAAAAAGCTGGTAAAAAAAGAATGAAAGCTATTGGAAAAGTAAATGTTCCACAAGAGGCTTTTATGGCTGTATTAAAAATATAATATATAGAGAAATTTCTCTATATATTAAAACTGCAAAATCTCTCCATCTTTTGGAATAAGTATAAGTTTTTCTATACCATTTTCTTTAACAAATATTTTCAACTCTTCTCTTGTTAATGAAGCATGATTTACAGCTTCCATATGTGAAGCTATAATTTTAGCTTTTGGAGCAATTTTATGAGTTTTTAAAACATCTTCTTTATTCATAATAATAGAACTTCCATTCTCCAACTTAGCATCTCCAGAATTTAAGATAATAATATCTGGATTGTATTTTGTTACTACTTTTTCTACATCTTTATTAAAAACTGTATCTCCAGCTAGATATATAGTTTTTTCATTTTTAGAAGAAAATACAACTCCACTTACTTCTCCTAAAACATCTTTTGCATAAGTCATTACTTCATCTGAACCATGTTGTCCAGTTGTTTTTGTTAGTCTTATATTTCCAACAAAACTATCTTCTTTCATAATTTTGATATTTGTAAAACCAAAATTTTCTAAGTAAGTTTTATCTTTTTCATCTTGTGCAAACATAAGAATATTTTTTGGCAATTTTTCAATAGCCACTTCATCTAAATGATCTGGGTGAGTATGAGTGATAATTATTGCATCAACATTTTTCATTATCTCATCAACACTAAAAGGCAATTCAACCAATGGCCAGTTTAAATGACTATTTAGTGTCCCTTTAAACCCTTCATAAGTATCTTTTGGTGCAAACATTGGGTCTATTAAAAAAACTTTTCCACCATATTCTATCTTTACAGTTGCATTTCTAATTTGAGTAATTTTTGTTTTATTTTCATTTATTGCCAAAGCATTTACGCTAAATAAAACAAACATAAGCAACATAAATTTTAATATATTTGAGTATCTCATCTTTATCCTTTTTTTGAATTTTGTAATTATTTCATATTATGCTATAATTTGAAATAGTCATTTTTGACATAAACAAAGTTATTTAGGACAATTTATGAATATAGCAATTTTAATTTTAGAAAATATATTCAAATCAGCAGTTTATGGTATAGAAGAGCTATTTCTATTAAATAATTTAAATTGTAAATCAGAAAATGAAGTAGAGATAAAAACAACTTTTGTAAGTTTAGAAGATATAAAACCTTTTGAGTGTGAAAAAATATCAGACTTTGTTTTTAATGTTATTATTATTCCACCAATAATAAAGAATTACTCTGAAATTAGAGTTTCAAGTAAAATCATAGATTGGTTGATCTATCAATACAACAATAAAGCCATTTTATCATCTTCTTGTGTAGGAAGTTTTATACTAGCAAAGACTGGATTACTAGATAAAAAATCAGCTACAACTCATTGGGCTTATGAAGAGTTATTTAAAAAAGAGTTTCCAAATATAAATCTTGATATAGATAAAATATTAGTAGATGAAAAAAACATAATAACAGCTGGGGGAATAAATGCTTATATGGATTTGTGTTTGTATCTTGTAGAAAAACTCCATAGCAATAAAACTGCAACTCAACTAGCAAATTTGATGCTAATTGATAGAGGAAGAGTATCGCAAAAATCTTATAAAGCATTCTCTACAATTTTCCTTTTTGATGATGAAGATATAAAAAATAGCATAGTTTTTATGAAAGAAAATCTACACAAACAGCTAAATGTTTTTGATATAGCAAACAGTATAAATCTTACAGAAAAGACATTTACAAGAAGATTTAAAAAAGCTTTAAACAGTTCTCCTTTACAATATTTGAAAACTCTAAGAGTTGAAAAAGCAAAAGAACTTCTAATCTCTACAAACAAAAG
>CANRCH010000192.1 GCA_947629065.1 uncultured Aliarcobacter sp. | reverse complement strand
TATCTCATGGATTTGATGATAGATATTTAAAATATGCATTAATAATTTTAGCAACTTGTGTTATAGCTTTGTTTTTTGCAGAACTTTTCTCTTTAAAAACTATTAGTTCTTATATTGATTTTTTTATCTTTATCTCTTTTTTACTATATTTTTATCAATTAATAATAATCTATAAAAAAAGAGCTAGAAAACAAAGAGATATATATTTTATCTATCTTGCATTTTTTATTATTGGAATATTTTTAAGCCTTTTAATTGCTTGTTTGTACCTATATTTTAGAAGTGATAAACTGTTTTTAATAATTGGTTTTTTAGCTATGTATTCAATAATTTCACCACTAATTTTAGGGCATTTTTATAAAATTGTCCCTTTTTTAATCTGGTTTCAAAAATTCTCAGCACTTGTAGGAAAACAAAAAGTTCCAATGCTTTCTGATATGGTTCCAAACAAAAGTGCCAGTTTTGCACTATTTTTTAATATTATTGCAAGTTGCTTGATATTTTTTGCACTAATATTTAATCTTGAAATATTACTAAAAGCAGGTGCTAGTTTTATGGTTATTTCATCAATATTTTTATTAAAAGATATTTTATATATGATAAATTTTAAAGGATAATTATGTATTCAAAAGAGGAAATTTTTAAAGCAATATCAACTGTAGATGATCCTGAAGTTGGATTTAATTTAGTTGAATTAGGACTTATTTATGATGCAGAGTGTAGCATTTTGGGTGAAGTTATAGTAACTATGACTCTAAGCACAAAAGCTTGTCCACTTCATCAATTAATTGTACAGTGGGTTGAAGAGGCTGTTTTAAGAGAGTTACCAAATACAAAAAGTGTTTTTATAAATTTGGTTTGGGAACCTGCTTGGGATATTTCAATGGCAAGTGATGAAGTAAAAAATGCTTTAGGTACTTTTTAAGCACCTAAAGTATTTAATCTTTTTTTCTCTTTCTAGAAAAATCAAATATATCTTTAAAAACTAAAACCAAAGATATAGATGCTAAAATCCACACAACTATTGGAGTATGCACTTCTAAATAGAAGTGCATAATTGCAACATAGATTAAAATTGGGTATTTAAAAAAGTAAAAAAATATTATTATACTTCCATATAGTTTTTTCATTTTAAACTCTTATAAATCTACCATTGCTTTAAAAGTAACTCCAACTCTTCCAATGCTCTCTATATTTGTGTGATTTCTTTCATTAATTCTTTCATCTTCTATATATTGATAATTTATTTTTAAAATCACAGGTGTTGTATCTCCATCAACTTCATATGTATCATAATATTCACAAAAAAGTGCAGTTTGAGTAGAACAAATCATTGGTGGATAATCTTCAAGCTCTTTTCTTACCTCTATTTCAAACTTCTCTATTTCGCTCTCATCTTTTCCTAATTGTGCAGCACATTTTTGTACTTGCTCATAGTTATCTTTATTTGGAAAACAGATTGTTGCTTTTTTATTTTTTAAAATATTTGCCAAACTGTCTTTTGGGCTTCCATCATCTTTTTTTCCAATTGCAACGATTACAAGTGCTGGATTTGTAGAAATTGGAATAAAATATGAAAAAGGAGCTGCATTTAAAACTCCATTATCTTCACTAACTATCCAAGCAATTGGTCTTGGGACTATACTTCCTGACATTATTTTATATCTATTTAACTCATTTATATCTTTATAATCTAAAATCAAATTTCATCCTTTAAAGTTTTATATATTCTATACAATCAAAGCTTTTATTCTAGTATAATAGTAAGCAAAAAGAATAAAGCCAATTCCCAAACAAATTGTAATTACAGTTGTATTTGTAATATGTGCCATCGTTCCTATAAACAAAGTTGTAAGTACATTTGCCATCATAAAAAACATATCATTATATGCAATTACTCTTCCTAAATACTTATCTTCACAAGAGTTTTGAAGCAGTGAATATGTATAAGACCATAAAAAAGCTGTACTAATTCCCACAAAAAATAGTGCAAATAAAGAGATATAAAAATCTTTTTGAACCATTGCCCAAACTATTATTGTAAGACCTTGAAAAAGTAAAAGATATTGAAGATTGTTTTTTGTGATAATTTTGTTTAAAAACATAGGTCCAATCATAAGTGCAACAGCTCGTACAGCATTTGATAAGCCAATTGCAAGTGGAACTGCTATTAATTCTTTGTACTCATTTTTTGCCAAAATTGTAATTAGTGCATCATAAGATGTAAGTCCTACACTTGCGTGTAAAATGATTAAATATAAAATCACTTTGTTGTTTTTTATATATAAAAAACCATCTTTCATCATCAAAAGAAGTCTCTCTTTTACTTTTTCTTGAACTATTTCAAACTTGATTCTAGCAAAAAATAAAACAGCAATAATGAATATTACAACATCTATAATAATTGCATATTTTACACCATATAAATTTACCACAAATCCACTTGTAGCCATTCCAACAGCATAAGTAAATGACCAAATTATAGAGTTTATCTCATTTGCTGTTTGAAGCTCTTTTCCATTTACAAGTTTTGCTAAAAGTGCCATTTCACTGGAAAAATATATTGAAGCTGCACTCATTCTTATAAAAATTAAAATTAATAAAATCCAAATTTGACTTATATTATTTATTGTTAAAAATAGTGCTGTCATAAGAAGTTCAACCACCAATAAACTCAACATTAGTGGTTTTAGTTTTGCTCTATCAATAATTGCACCACTTATTGGTGCAATTAAAATTGCTGGTAAAAAGTGCATTGCTGTTACAATAGAAATTGCCAGTTCACTTGAACCAAAATCAACAATCATAGTATAAATAGCAACAGTTGAAAACCAAGCACCAAAAGATGCAATAAAATTCACTAAAGATAAATTTCTAATAGTTCTATGCTCTTTTAGAAA
>CANRCH010000191.1 GCA_947629065.1 uncultured Aliarcobacter sp. | reverse complement strand
AAGCTTTTCATTTAGTTCTCTTCGTTTTTTTTCTGATTGAAGACTACTTAACAAACTTTACCTTTGTGTTAAATTTTAGGGAAGTTTAATCAAGTTTGATTACATTGTGGTTACATATTATAAAACTCTAGAAACTGGCTCTTTTGAACTTTTTGATTCTGTTTTCATAAGATTTAAAGTATCATCAAAATTTAGAATATTTGATTGAGAATTTATCTCTATAATAGCACTTGATACAGTTAAAAGATTAAAATTTCTAGTTGTTCCAAATCTATCTTTTGAGACAATATATCCTAGCTCTTTGTCCTTTTTTGAGTATAGGTTTTTTACACTATATTTAAACTCATTTTGAATATCTAAAGTTAGTTCAAAAACATCAGAAAACTCAAAATCTGTCAATCCTACAAAAAAATCATCTCCACCAATATGAGCTATAAAACTATTTTTTGGATACCTTTTTTGTAATAATTCAGAGAATATAAGTATTGCTCTATCTCCTTGCCTAAAACCATAAATATCGTTGAAAGGTTTGAAATTATTAAAATCAAAGTAAATTATATGAGTTTTATTTATTTGAATATTTCTAAAAGAGTTTCCAATAAATTTCTCAATTTGATTATTTCCAGGTAGTTTTGTAAGTGGATTTTGGTTTGTTGCTATTTCAATATTTCTTTTATAAGACATTGTTAAAAGTGAATTTAAATTTATCAATCCCAAATATTTATCAGAAGAAGTTATAAAAATACCAAGAGAGTTTTGAAAGTTTAGATTGTACATTTCCAAAATTCTATCTATTCCCCAAGATATTTCAACACTTAAAGCTGGTTTTACATATTTTAAAAGTGTTGATGAAAAATTTTGGTTTTGTGCTAAAGACAATCCATATTGTGAGTAAGATATTTTTTTTATATCGCTTTCATAAATAATTCCCAAAAAATAGCCAAATTCATCGACTATTGGGATAAAGTTGTGTTCTGTATTTTTTTTAAAATGTAAAATAATGTCATATAAAGAACTACTTACAAGTAGCGGTTCAATTTTATCTATAAATTTATCATTTATAAATTTGCTTTGGTCATCTCTTTTGTCATCTAAAATTAAATTTGTAATATCTTCGTAAATTGGTTCTATATCTTTAATTTTTTTTGTTGGTTTTTGAACTAAAAACCCTTGTATAAAATCAGCACCAATATCTTTACAAGTATAAAACTCTTTTTGTGTTTCTACACCTTCTGCAATTACTTGCATTCCCATAATATGTGCCATATCAATAATTGAAGAGCAAAAAAGTTTCTTCTTTGAGTCTTGGTCTATATGAGATATAAAAAATCTATCAATTTTGATAATATTTGCTTCACTAAAATATAGAAGTTTGAGTCCTGAAACTCCTATTCCAAAGTCATCTATGGCAATAGAAAAACCACTTTGTTTATATCTTTGAAGCATAGTTGAAAGAGCATTTTGTTCTATTGAAGTACCTTTTTCACTTAGTTCAAAAAATATTCTATCTTTACTTAGCTTGTATTTATTAAGAATTTTTTCTGTATTTCCAGAGCTATAACTTCTATTGTATATAATTCTATTATCAAGATTATAAAATAATTTTAAGTTTGCTATATCTATTTTTGCAAACTTACTTATAGCTTTTTCTCTTAAAAGTAGATCAAACTCGTATAAATAGTCATTGCTAAAAGCCAAATCAAACAGATCGTCAATAGTTGTAATATTTGGTATTTCTTGAACATTTCTTAAAAGTGCTTCAACGGCATATATCTTCCCGCTTTTTGAGTATATTATTGGCTGAAAAGCATAGTCTAGTTTATCTATTATTTCATTCCAATTTATCATAAGTATCCTAATTGATTTTTAAAAAAAGATTATAAAAAGAGCTTTAAGCTCTTTTTATTTTTTGAGATTATTTTAAATCTTCTGCTTTTAATTTTTCGCTATTTAAAACTTTTGCTCTAGCTTTTGTTTTTATATTATCAGTTAGTGGAATAAGACCAATCTCACTTAATATTCCATCTCTTCCTATCATTTTTTCACTCATAAATAGTTTTGTGTACTCTTTTAAAGCTGGAACATCTTTATTGTGTTGATTTTTGATATAAAAGAACATAGATCTAGCAACTGGATATGAACCATCTGCAATAGTATCAACTGTTGGTAAAACATCATCAATACTAATAGCTACAACTTTATCTTGATTTTCAGCTAAAAATGAGTATCCAAAAATACCAATAGCAGCTTCATTTTTTGCAAGTCTTTGTACTATTAAGTTGTCATTTTCACCACTTTCAACATATGCACCATCTGTTCTAATTTCAGAATATGATTTATACTGTTTATTTGCTTTTTCATCTTTTTTGAATAAATCTGTATAAACTGGCATTTTTGAAAATACACTTTGTAAAATTAACTCTTCAAAAGAGTCTCTTGTACCTGATGATTTTGGTGGTCCATAAACAATAATCTCTCTATTAGGAAGATTTTTGTCAATATCTGACCACTTTTTGTATGGATTTGCAATAAGTGATTTTCCATCAGCACTTGGTACTTCTTTTGCAACAGCTAATGCTAACTCTGCTTTTGTTATATTAAAACTTCTTACTTTTGAACTTTGAGAAATAGCAATTCCGTCAAATCCAATTAAAGCTTCAGTTATATCTGTAACACCATTTTCTTCACATAATTTTAACTCACTAGCTTTCATAGGTCTTGAAGCATTTGCAATATCTGGACTGTTTATATCTGCACTTGCACAAAATAGTTTTATTCCACCACCACTACCAGTTGATTCAACAACAGGTGTTGGATATTTTGTTGTAGCACCAAACTCTTCAGCAACTGAAGATGAAAAAGGGTAAACAGTAGATGACCCAACAATTTTAATCTGATCTCTTGCACTTAAAGTTGTAACTAAAAGTGTACTTGCTATTAAAGCAATAGATGTTTTTTT
>CANRCH010000190.1 GCA_947629065.1 uncultured Aliarcobacter sp. | reverse complement strand
ACGGCACCTTTTAACTGTTTTGCAAAATTCAATAAATCTGCAGGAGTCAAAAACAGATATGCCAAAATAGAAGAAAACAGAAGCATTAAAAGTAAAGCAGGATAAATTCTGTCCACCCTACTTTTATAAAATTGAAGTAAACTTGGTTGCTTCTCTATTAAAATACCTGTTATTAAAAATCCCGATAATACAAAAAATATATCAACTCCTAAAAATCCACCTGTAAATAAAGGTACTCCTTTAAAAGTAAGATTTGCATGATAAATAATCACAGCAATTACAGCTAATGCTCTTAATCCATCTAATTCACTTCTATAAGATTTCTGCATAGAAATTCCCCTATAAATTTATATTTAAAGGGGAAATATTACCTTATGTATTATTAAAAAGGTATTTTAGCCCTCTTATTTTTATATTAAAGGGTCTTTTTACCTTGTTAGAAAATAAATCTATCTCTTGTATTTTGCATATAAAAAAGGCTAAATAATGACTCAAAGAGATATGGCAGGTTTTTTAAATGTAGATGTAAAGACTATAAGAAATTGGAGAAAAAACAAACCCAATCTATATAAAATTATTATTCAAGGTTTTGCTATTGAAGAAGCTATAAAAAAAGCTGAAGAAAATGCTAATGAATTAAAAAAAGTTGTTGAAGATTTACATAAGAAAAAAGAGAGTTAATCTCTCTTCCTAAAAAGTGCTATAAATTTAGAAAAAGCTAAATATAGCTTAGATTTAAAACTTTTTCTACTATCTTTTTGGTTTAGGTATTTTACAATATCGCTATGTCCAAACATAGAAGCAAACATCAAAGGAGTTGTCCCCATTCCATTGTTTTCATGGATATTTGCACCTGCATCTACCAAAGCTTTTACAATATCAAAATACCCTTTGAAACAAACACCAGCAAGTGGTGTTTGTCCTTTATCATTTTTTCTATCAACAACTGCATTTTTAGATATTAGCATTTTAGTTGTCTCTAAGTTTCCATTATAACTTGCCAACATTAGCAAACTGTTTCCTTTGTGGTCACTTAAATTTACTTCCAATCCAGCATCAAGCATAGATTCAAGCTCTTTTGTTTTGCCTCGTCTTGCAAACTCCAAAGCCATAATCTGAAGCTCTTCATATCTTTTTAGCTCTTCTTGTGTGATATTTTCTTGCATTATTTACTATATTCCTAAAGCTTTTTTAACACCAGCTGCATAATTTGGGTGAACTTTTTCAAAAATTGCAACTTGTCTATCAATTACTTTTCTTTCAACTCCATCCATCGCATCTTTTATATTGTTAAATAGTTGTTCTTTTTGGTTTTCACTCATTAACTCAAACAATGCTCTTGCTTGTGAAAAGTCATCATTTCCAACTCTGTGATCATATCTAGCAGCAATATTTCCAACTTCAAGTGGTGGCTCTATATATGATTTATCTTCAGCAAATCCATCATAACTATTTGGCTCATAATATGCTTTTGTAGGTGTTGGAGTGCTAAAATTCATACTTCCATCAAGATTATATGTATTTACATCAACTATTGGTCTGTTTACTGGCAACATCTCATAATGCGTTCCAACTCTATATCTTTGTGCATCTGGATATGAGAAAATTCTAGCTTGTAGCATTTTATCAGGTGAGAAACCAATACCTGGAACTATATTTGATGGGCTAAATGAAGCTTGTTCAATCTCATTAAAATAGCTTTTTGGGTTTTCATTTATAGTCATTGTTCCTACTTTTATCATAGGATATTTTGCGTGTGGCCAAACTTTTGTTAAATCAAATGGATTAAACTCACAGTTTTTTGCATCTTCTTCACTCATAATTTGAATCTCAAAGCTCCATTTTGGGAAATCTTTTTTCTCAATACTCTCATATAAATCTCTTTGATTTGACTCTCTACAAGCTCCAACTATTTCACTTGCTTCTTTATTTGTGATAGTTTTAATTCCTTGAAGAGTTTTGAAGTGAAATTTAACCCAAAATCTCTCGTTTTTATCATTTATAAGGCTATATGTATGAGAACCATATCCATTCATATTTCTATATGAAGCTGGAATTCCTCTATCTGACATTAAAATTGTAACTTGGTGAATAGTTTCAGGGCTTAAACTCCAAAAATCCCAAGCAGCGTTGTTGCTTCTTAAGTTTGTTTGTGGGTCTCTTTTTTGTGTGTGAATAAAATCAGGGAATTTATAAGCATCTCGCACAAAGAATACTGGTGTATTATTTCCTACTAAATCCCAGTTCCCCTCTTTTGTATAAAATTTAAGTGCAAATCCTCTTACATCCCTTTCAGCATCTGCAGCACCTTTTTCTCCTGCAACTGTTGAAAATCTTGCTAGTACTCTAGTAGTTTCACCTTTTTGGAAAACTTTTGCTTTTGTATATTTTGAAATATCTTCTGTGATTTCTAAAACTCCATAAGCTCCACTTCCTTTTGCATGAACTGCTCTTTCAGGTATTCTTTCTCTATTTTGGTGTGCTAGTTTTTGAATTAGTTGATAATCTTGCATTAAAAGTGGTCCAAACTCTCCAGCTGTTATTGAGTTTTGGTTATCGTATATTGGATTTCCACCAGTTGTTGTCATTGTCTTTTTCATATTCTCTCCTTTTATTTTAATGGATAAAAATTATCCTTTAATAAAGGCATTGTAGAAAAATTATTCTTAATCTTTTGTTAAATGATAAAAATTTTCCACAACTATTTATAATAGTGTTTTCTTTGTTACTTTAGTTAATTAATAGCTCTAAAATATTCAGTTATTTAATATTTTTTTAGAGATAAACTAAATTAAATAAAATTTGAATATAATAATAATTCAAATTTAACTACTACAAGGCAATACAATATGTTTTCCATCTTTAAAAATGAACAAGAATTAGCAAAAGAACTCAGCCTTGAACTATATAAAAGTATAGAATCTAATCCAAAAATAATCTTAGGTTTAGCAACAGGAAGTACTATGTTACCAGTTTATCAAGAGTTTATAAATCTTTACAACAGTAAT
>CANRCH010000189.1 GCA_947629065.1 uncultured Aliarcobacter sp. | reverse complement strand
TTTGTAAGATAAAATATCATCAATTGTTATGAATTTATCATCGATTGTAGTTTTTAGAAGATTATTTATTCCTGTAATTCCAGCTGTTGTATTTAGTTTTAAATTTCTTTTAAAGGTTTCAAATTCGTTGTAATCGGAGTTTAAATCTCCTAAAATAATATAATCATAATCAGCTTCAAGCTCTTTTGTTCTATCATATAAAGTTTTTGCAAACTTAATTCTATAACTTTCATTTGCTCTTTTTGATGGCCAGTGATTATTAAATATTTTAAATTCAACTTCTTTGTAAGCAAAAGTTGTCTCTAAAATTGGTCTATAAACCGCATTTGTGAATTTTACATCTAAAGATGCTGTTCTTTTTATCTCTATTTTTGATAAAAAGCCAAGTCCAACTGCTGATTTTGGGTATTTTATAAAGTTGTAGTATTTATATTGTGGAAGTTTTTTTGCAAGAAGTTTTATTAAATCAAGATTCTCTATTTCTTGAAGTGCAATTATATCTGCATCTAAATCTTCTATTACTTTAATTATATTTTTTAGTTTAATATCAAAGTTTCTTTGATTCCACAAAGATTTTGTATTTGGTTTATACTCTTCATACTCTGTTTTATCGTAGTTTAAATCAAAAAAGTTTTCCACATTATAAGAAGCTATTTTTATATTTTGTGAAAATAAAAATATAGGTAGAATTAAAAAAAGTAGAATTTTATACATATTTGTCCAAGAATTATTTTATACAATAGTAGCAAAAATGAGATTAAATCATAAATATAAAGATAAACTTTATCTTTTAGCAAAAATTATGATATAATAATAGCAAAGATATTTATATATTTTAGAAAATCTATTTTTGGATTTTAATTTTTAAAGGAAAAGATATGCTAAGTTATGCAAATTTATTAAAAGAGTATGATTTAAAAGTTACTCCACAAAGAGTTGCTATTGTAGATGAACTATACAAAAATGGTCATATGAATATTGATGAATTATATAGAAAACTTCTTGAAAGATTTCCTTCAATTTCACTTGCAACAATTTACAAAAATGTAAATGCAATGGTTGAAAAAATCTTTCTATCTGAAGTTAAAATTCCAAATGCAAAAACAGTTTATGAGTTAATCAAAACTGAACATGCACATTTGGTTTGTAATGAGTGTGGTTTTATTGAAGATATTGTTCTTGATTCAAGTGATATTGTAGAGCAAGTTTCAAAAACTAGTAAATTTAAAGTTGATTCAACTGAAATTATTTTAAGTGGTCTTTGCCACAAATGTAAATAATTGGCTTTTGCCAATTATTTATAAGAAATCACAAAATAAATTTAAGAATTTCTTACAATTAAACTAGATGGAAGATTGAATTTTTTTATAAGTTCTTCTTCCTTTTTTCTATGTTCTCCATTATCAACTTCATGATCAAATCCAAGTAAGTGTAAAAGACCGTGAATAAATAGAAGCTTAAACTCATCTTCAATACTATGATTAAACTCTAATGCTTTTTCTTTTACAAAATCTTCAGAAATAATAACTGTTCCTAAAGGAAGATGTGCAAAATCTCCATCAAAAGGGAAACTTAAAACATCTGTTGCTTCATTTTTTTCTCTATACTCAAAATTTATCTCTTTTATTGTTTCATTGTTTACTACAATTAACTCAAAATCTCTAGGAGTTAAACTTTGTGCAATAGTTTCAAGTGCTTCTAAATCTACATTTAAATCTGTTTGATTATCAAAATCTATCATTTTTTTAGCCTATATTAATATTTTTTCTATAGTATATTATCTTTATTTTAAAATTTACAAGCTAAGGAGAGATTATGGCTTTACAATTAGGAAAACAAGCAAGTATTGATTATAAAGTGGAGAAAAAAGATTTAGCATCAAATTTAAATATTTCAGTTGATGATAACTTCCCTGAAGTTTTTGCAACTGCTAGATTAATAGCTTTAATGGAGTGTAGTGCTGCAAAAATTTTAATGCCACTTTTACAAGATGGTGAACAAAGTGTAGGAGTAAATATAAATATTACTCATATGGCAGCAACTTTGGAAAATGATGTTGCAATAGCAACTGCAACTTTTGTTGGAATGGAAGGAAAACTTTATAAGTTTGAAATAGAAGTTGTTGATAGTGGTGGAATTTGTGGAAGAGGAACTCATACAAGAGCAATTATTTCTACAGATAGATTAATAGAAGGTTCTAAACGAAGAGCTGAAAAGAGCTTAAGATAAATAAAAAGTAATAGAAGCTAAAAAAGCTCTATTACTTTTGATACTTCATCAACTGCAAATGTTTTAATATCTAGTTTTAGATTTGGTTTTTGTGCAATTATTGCTTTTTTTATCCCTTGAGCTTGAGCTTCTTTTAGTCTTAAATCTATACTATAAACATCTTTTATCTCTCCAGTTAAGCTAACTTCCCCTATAAATACACTCTCTTTTGATATTGGTCTATCTCTAAATGAACTAATTATTGCAGCAATTACTGCTAAATCAGCAGAACTTTCTTTGATTTTTATTCCACCACTAATATTTATAAAAACATCATAGTGATTAAAAGGTAAATCTAGCTTTTTTTCAAGTAGGGCTAAAAGCATAGTTAGACGGTTTGAGTCAAAACCTGTGGCACTTCTTTTTGGGTTTGGAAAGGTTGTTTCACTCACAAGTGCTTGAACTTCCAAAATAATTGCACGACTTCCTTCCATAGATACAGTCAAGCTTGAACCACTTTGAGCTTTTGTTTTATCAAAAAATTTTGAAGCTATATCTTTTGCACTAATTAATCCCTCTTTTGTCATCTCAAAAATACCTATTTCACTAGTACTTCCAAAACGGTTTTTAAAGCCACGAAGCATTCTTAATTCTCTACTAGCTTCCCCTTCAAAGTATAAAACAGTATCAACCATATGTTCTAAAACCCTAGGACCTGCTATACTTCCATCTTTTGTGATATGCCCAATTATAAACATAGCAATATTTGACTCTTTTGCTTTTCTCATAAGTTCAAAGGTAA
>CANRCH010000188.1 GCA_947629065.1 uncultured Aliarcobacter sp. | reverse complement strand
GAGTTTGAAAGTGGAGTTAAAAATAGTTTTGAGTTTTTAAAAAAAGATTTAAACTCTTTAAATATAAAGTTTGAAGCTATATTTTCTAAACTTGAACTTGAAGTTTTTGAAAATCTAAATGATGATAACTTAAATCTAAGAGTTGTTGATAAGAGCCTAAAAAAAAGAGGATTTTTGCTTAGTTCCAAAGAAAGAGTTGAAATTTTAAGACAAAAAGAGCTTACAATTTCGCATAAAATAAATATCTCTCTTACAGAAAAATATATTTTCATAGCTCCAAAAGTAGATATCTCTTTGCCAAAAGAGTTTAAGGAAGTTTGCAGAGTTAATAAAATACCTGCAAATATTAGAACTTATATATTTTCAAATAATATAACTCTATTTCTTCCTTGATTTTTTGCTTCATAAAGTGCTTTATCAGCATTTGAAATAATTTCATCAAATTTCTCTATTCCTTTATAGTATGAAGCAACTCCAACGCTAATTGTTACACTATTTGGGTAGTTTTTGAATTTATGTTCTTGTAGAACTCTATTTAATTTTAAAGCAATAATTTTTGCATCTATTTGTTTTGTATGAGGACAAATTACTAAAAACTCTTCCCCTCCCCATCTTCCAAGTACATCTGTATTTCTAATATTTTCTAGAAATATTTTTGCACTCTCTTTTAAAACTTCATCACCAACTTGATGCCCAAAACCATCATTTATTTTTTTAAAGAAATCAATATCTAAAATAAGTACTGAAAAATCTGTATTATATCTTAAGCTTTTATTTAACTCATCACTTAAAACGCTATCAAGTTTTTCTCTGTTATAGATGTTTGTTAGTTTATCTGTAATTGATACTTTATAAAGTTCAGCATTTTTCTCAGATAACTCTTTTGTCCTTTGTTTTACTTTCTCTTCTAAAGAGTATTGATACTCATAAATTGATTTTGACATATCCATAAAAGAGCTTGATAATATGGATACTTCTTCAATATTACTACTTACTTTTTGAACAGATGAGTAATCTCTATTTTTTATCTTTTTACTCTCATTTACAAGTCTAAATATTGGTTTTACAATAATTCTTGAGAAGTATAAAACTATAGGAATCATAATAAATGAAGTTAATAAAAATGTAGAAAGAAGCTTTAGAGTCTGTTTATTATATGGCTTAATTGTCTCTTTATAGTCTGCTAAAAGAAGTAGATATTCATTTTCCCCTTTTGTAATAATATGTTCTATAGATGCAATATATTTTGTGTTATTTAATTCAATAATTTGTGCATTTTTAAATTTTGTAAAATCTTGAAAATTATTTAAAAACTCTTGAAAATTATCTTCACTATTTGATAGAGTTGATAGTAAGTTTCCATTTTTTTGGAATAGAAAAATCTCCATACTATTTTTATCTACTTGCTCTTTATAGATATTATTAAAATTATCAACTAAAACATCAATAGCAACTACATCACCATTTTCATTTATTTTTTTTGCGTAAGTTAGTCCAAAAGTATCTATATGAGAGAATTTATAAGGAGAAGTTTTTATAATACCACTTTTGTTATTTGCATCAATATACCAAGGTCTTAAAGTTGGATTATAGTTATTCTCTTCAACTCTTGATGTTGTTAAATTTAGGTTTTTATCAAATAAAGATACTTCTCTTTTATCTATATTTTTTCCGTCAATAGTTATAAAAAGCCATTTGTCATTTAAAGATGCATTATAAGTTTTTCTTAGGCTTTTATCTATATCAAGATTTATTATTTCATAAAAACTTCCATCTTTATATCCTGTATAGACTGCATAAAGATTTTTTTGAGTACTTAAAATATTTATATATAGTTTGAATTTATCATTGCTATCTAAAGCATCCATTAACTCAACAGTATTAAAATTTGTTTTTTCATTATTAGATATTACAGTTTGTATATTTAAGCTAATACTTTTTATCTTTGTATTAATGCTATCAATAGATAATTGTTTGTCAATATAAAAAAGTTGAATTCCAATAATAAATAATAAAAGAAGTGATATCAGAAAGAATAGTGATAAAACTGTTGTTTTAAGTGTAAATTTTGTTTTAGATAATATTTTGTTCAAATTAATTTCCTAGTAAAAATAGTATTAATTATACAAAAAATAACTAATATAAAACTTATTAAAGGAAAATATTTTCCTTTAATATTTAATTTATAGAGTCTATACTCCAAGCTAGAGTTTTTCCTGCATACATTGGTACAACTTTTTCATCTTTGTACTCATAAACTGCTGGAACAGTAAAATCTTTTTTTACTAGATTTATATTCTTTGCACTCAAATTTAATCCATAAATTTTTTGTGCATTATTTGATACAAAATCATTTAAATTTTCTAAAGCATTATGCTTTTCAAATAGTTCAACTAAAACTTGAAGTGCAATTGGTGAGGTAAAAACCCCAGCTGCACAACCACAGCACTCTTTTTTATGTTTTGGATGAGGTGCACTATCACTTCCAAACATCAGTTTTGGATGAGCTTTTAAAGCAGCATTTAATAAAGCTGTTCTATCTTCAGGTCTTTTTGCTATTGGTTTACAAAACAAATGAGGATCAAGCATTCCACCTGCAACATCATCTAAAGTTATAAGAAGATGGTGTAAAGTAACAGTTGCATATAGATTTGGGTACTTATCAAGTAAATCTACAGCATCTTTAGTTGTGATATGTTCCATAATTATTTTTAAATCTGGAAAAGCTTTTGCAATACTTTCATAAATTGGCATAAACTCTTTTTCTCTATCCATTACAAAACCATTTGTTTCACCATGAATACAAAGTGGAATTCCAAGCTTGCTCATATTTTCCAAAGTTGGTCTTAAATCTTCAATATCCATTGATGAAACTCCTGTTTCAGAGTTTGTCGTGATTCCAGCTGGATATAGTTTTATTCCAATAATCTCATCTTTAATACTTTCTAAAAACTCAAAACTATAGTTATTTTGAAAAAAAAGTGTCATATATGGAATAAAATTATCATCATTACTAGCTTCAATAAT
>CANRCH010000187.1 GCA_947629065.1 uncultured Aliarcobacter sp. | reverse complement strand
CTTATGTTACTGAAATTACTAATTAAAAATTTAAATTTATCATTTACAAGAGCTTGTTTTTTTTCCAAACTATATGAGTAAAAATTAATATTATCTTTTGGAAGATTTACAACAAAGTATTCTGCTAATTTAAGTATATTTTCTGCTTGTTCAAAATCATTTTCAAATTTTTTAGTTAAAAGCATTGTTATATTACTTGTAGAAATTTTTATATCTTGAATTGCTCTTTTGTAATCAAAATAAGCCTGTAGTGATGCTAGTAAAATGATAGATAATATAGAAAAAATAAACCAACCATAAGTAAAATTTTTTATATCTAGCTTTATTTTAAAACTATTCATTGTTTCCCCTATAGTCAATTGCTTAAATTTTATTTTGTACGAAGTTTCTCAACAACATAATCCTTTTTACCATCAAGAACAATTTGCCCATCTTCCATAACAATAACTCTATCTGCTAGAGATAAAAGAGATGTTTTATGAGTCACTAAAATCATAGTTTTACCTTTTAGATACTCTTTTATACTTTTTATAAATTTAGCTTCTGTTGAGCTATCCATAGCACTTGTTGGCTCATCTAATAAAACTATTGGATAATCTTGTAAAATAGCTCTTGCGATTGCTATACTTTGTCGCTGACCACCTGAAAGAAAAGCACCTCTTTCACCTACTGGCATATCAAAACCTTTTGGATGTTTATTTATAAAATCCATAACTCCACTTACAGTTGCTGCTTCAATAATTTTTTCATCATCAATATGAGGTAGCCTATAAACAATATTTTCTTTAACAGTTCCATTAAAAAGTAATACATCTTGAGAAACATAAGCTATATTTTTTCTAAGCTCCGTAGGGTCAAGCTGTTTTGTATCAATATTATCAACCAATATAGCACCTTCATTTGGAACATACAAAGATAAAAGTAATTTATGAATAGTTGATTTTCCAGAACCAATTTTTCCTATAATTGCGATATGCTCACCTTCATTAATTCTAAAATTAAGATTATTTAAAGTTGATTTATCTGAATTTGGATATGTAAATCCTACATTTTTAAACTCTATATTTCCTCTATATTCAGGTCTTGCAACAAATTTTTTACCTTGAGGATGTTCAACTGGCATATTCATAATATCATCTAAAGCTTGATAAGAAACCTTTGTGTGATGGAAAGTTGATAACAGACTTGCAACTTGTCCCATAGGTGCTATTGCTCTTGAAGATATAATAACAACAGCAATTAAAGCTCCCATTGAAATCATTTTCTCACCAATTAAGTATGTTCCTACAATAATAATTGCAACAGTATTAAGCTGTAATAAAAATGAAGTTACAGTTGTAATAGATGCCGAAATAGTCTTTGAAGATATACTTTTATCAGCTATTTGGGAAGTCGCTTCTTCCCATTTCCACTGTGAATATCCAGTTGCTCCAAGTGATTTTAAAGTTTCAATAGAAGATAAAGACTCTATTAAAACTCCATTTTTCATTGAAGATGCTTCATATGATTGTTTAATACTATTTTGCAATTTTTCTTTTGCATAAAGTGTATAAAATACAATAAATATTATTATAACAACAGGAACAACAACCAAAACTCCACCTATATAATAAATAGTAATTAAAAAAAGAATTATAAAAGGTAAATCTATTAATAAAGATATTGTTGAAGATGTAATAAAAGACCTAATACTTTCAAACTCTTTTAAAATATTTGCCATAGAACCAACAGAAGATGGCATAGATGACATTTTTAAATCTAAAACTCTTTCAAAAATCAAAGAAGATGCAATAATATCTGTCTTTTTACCAGCTGTTTCTAAAAAATATGTTCTTAAAAATTTTAATACAACATCAATTCCATAAACTATCAAAACTCCAATTGATAATATCCACAATGTATCTTTTGCATCATTTGGAATTACTCTATCATAAACATTCATAGTAAAAAGAGGTGTTGCTAAAACAAAAATATTAATCAAAAGAGAAGCTATAATAACATCTCTGTAAGTATCTCTTACAATTTTCATTGTACCCCAAAGCCAATGATTCTCTTTAACATCTCCTACAGTTAGTTGTTTATCATCAAATCTAAGCTCTTTTTTTAATAAAATAGAAAAACCAAAATAGTATTTTTTTAGCTCTTCAATAGTAACACTATTTTCAACATCTTCAGCTTCAGGCAAAACTACTCTTGCGTTTGCCATTTCATCGTCAAAACCTAATAAAATACAAGCTCTAAGTTCATCTTTGGGATTTTTACCATTTAATAAAACTATACAAGGAAGAACTAATGGATTTATATCTTCTATTTTTGTTTTTAAAACTCTTGTTTTAAATCCAGCTTTAGCTGCAGCTCTTGAAAAAAGGGATTTTGAGCTAAATTTTGAAAATAAAACTGGAGAGCTATGCCCCTCTTCTATTGGTAACCCTGCTATTAAAGACTCTTTTGAATAAGGTCTTCCGCTCATTTTACAAAAAATTGCCAAACAATCCAAAATAGGATTTTCTACATACTCTTTAACTTTAATATCTTTAAATATATCGTAATCCATTAAATCAAACCCTTATTTTATATTTTTAGTAAAAATTTCATTCATATTTGAAAATTCATTTACAAATAGAGTATTATCCATATGCTCTAATAAAACATCTGAAAGAATACCAATTGAATACAGTACCCTATAATGAGCAAGCAATAAATCATACTTAGTTGAGATATAATTTCTTTTTGTAGAGATATAATCTAAATGTGCATCAACAACACTACCTAAATCTCTAGTTCCCAATCCAAACTCTTGATAAGTTGCATCTAGTACAGCTTCTCTAGTTTTTACAAAATTTTCAAGTCTTTTTAACTTCTCTTGATTTAATATATAACTATTCCAAGATAAAGCTAATGCATTTTTAATATCTTTTTTTGTCTGATCCAACAATATACTTTTCTCTTTTATGGTCTCTTTCATTTTTCTATTATTTGCTAAATCTTTTCCACCATTATAAAGATTATATACCAATTTAAGACCAATTTCATATTGATTATTAGGTTTAGCATTTGTCTCTCTATATGACCCAT
>CANRCH010000186.1 GCA_947629065.1 uncultured Aliarcobacter sp. | reverse complement strand
AAAATCTTGTAGGAACTTTAACACAGGTTCATCAAGCAAAACAATCTCTTAATAAAACAAAACAAAATGCACTTCAGGTAAATGTAGAGCTTCAAGCAGATTGTTATGCTGGAATTTGGGCACACTACTCAAAATCTAGATTTGATTCACTTGAAGAGGGTGATTTAGAAGCTGCTTTAAGAGCTGCTAATGCTATTGGAGATGATACTTTACAAAAACAAGCTCAAGGATATGTGGTTCCTGATTCATTTACTCACGGAACTTCAAAACAAAGGATGGATGCCTTTAAAAAAGGATTTTATAGTGGAGATATGCAGGTTTGTGCGTTTTAAATATGTAGCAAATAGTAGTAGATCTATTTTTTAACTCTACTGCTGTTTTTAAAAAGTTTCAAAAGACTTAAGTTGTTTAAAATATAAATCGCAATCATCGCAAAAATAACTCCAATAATAGTTGTAAACTCTATTTTCTCACCTAAAAATATACTTCCGATTATTATGGCACTTGCAGGTACTAAAAATACAAAAGAAGATGTCTCTTTAGCTCCAAACTTAGCAGCTCCAAAAAAGTAAATAGAAGTTGCAAAAGTAGTGCTTAGTACAGTTATTACAAAAATATTAAACCAAAAAATAGCATCAAACTCTAAAACTCTTGTAAAAATTGACTCATCTATATATAGAAAATATAGTGCTAAACTAGAAATTATATATGTATAAGTTGTAAATACAAAGGCATTTATTTGGCTTGATTTTGAAGTAATTATTGTAAGCATTGCCCATAAAGTTGAAGCTAAAATGAAATATATATTATCTTTTGAGAAAATCAAACTAGCATCAAATTGCCAAATATTAATCATATTTAAAACCCCAAATACTCCTAAAACTAGGGCAAATGAGTGTTTTAAACTGATTGTTTTTTTGCTTAATATGGCAACCATTATATATGTAATAATTGGAATCATAGATGGCACCATCGCCCCACCAAGGCTTCCAGTTCCGTGTTCAACTCCTAAAAACATAAAGATACTATAAATTGCTAAAAAAAGTGAGGCTAAAAGGATTAAAATCAAGTGTTTTAAATCTATTTTGAACTTCATTTTAAAAAGAAAAATTATTGGAAACATAGTAATAAAACAGATTCCCATTCGTAAAAATACCATCTCATAGGCATTTATATAGTTTGTTAAAACTTTTGTACTAATCCACGATGCTCCCCAAAGCACCATAGATATTATAATTAGGAAGTAAAATAGATTTTTGGACACTATTTTAAACTGTTTAAAAGAAGAATATCTACAAAATCCCCAGCTTTTATTGTAGAGTTTTCATATTGAATTAATAGTGCTGGATTTCCAAGCATATTTGTCAAAATTGCACTTGTTCCACTTTTTTTACCTACAAAATCAATCTCATAATTTCCAGATTTAAACTCAACATTACAAGCCATAAAAACTCTTTTGTTTGTACTATTTTGTAAATCTTTTGATATTTTTGCTTTTACTATAGGAAGTGTTAGATTACTGTTTAAAAATCTATAAATAAGAGGTAATATATAAATAATTGCACAAATAGTAGATGAATATGCAAATCCTGGAAGTGCAATAATAATTTTTTCATCTTTTTTTGCTACAAGTATATGTAATCCAGGTTTTATATAAACCCCGTGAAATAAAATCTCAGCTTGTAGTTTATCTTTAATTACATCTTGAACAAAATCATAATCCCCAACACTAACTCCTCCAGTTGTTACAACAATATCACTAGAGCTAAGTGCATTTACAAAAAACTCTGTAATAGTATCTATATCATCTTTTACTGGACCCATTTGTAAAACATCTGCCCCGTGAAGTTTGAAAAGTGCTTCTAAAGTTAGGTGATTTGAACTTCTAATTTGTGAATCATTTGTTTTTTCAACTCCTAAATCCAAAATCTCACTTCCAGTACTTGCAACTGCAATTATAGGGGAAATAGCAACTTCAACTTGCACAATATTTAGTGATGCCATAACTCCAATTTCACTAAATCCAACTTTAGTTCCAGCTTTTATTAAAACTTCATCTTTTTTGTAGTTTTCACCAATATCTCTTACAGCAAAACCTTTTGAAACAGGAGTTATTATTGTAATTTTATTTCCAATTACCTCCACATTTTCAATAGGAACTAAAGTATCACTCCCTTTTGGCATTAAAGAGCCTGTAAAAGTTTTGATACAAGTTCCTAAAATAACCTCTTTTTCTACAACACTTCCTGCTGGGTTTTTATCAATAATTTCTAAAGAGTTTTGCATATCTTCAAATTTTATTGCATATCCATCCATTCCAGATGTTGGAAATTCTGGGCTATTTTCTTGTGCAACAATATCTTGTGCCAAAATCTTATTTAAAGAATCACCTATAAAAACTCTTTTTGATGCTTTGTTTTTAAATCCAAAGTTGTTGATAATCTCTAAAGATTTATCAAAACTTATAAAATCTCTCATTTATTAAGCCCTTGTAAAATTAAATTTTGTTTATAAACAATAACTTTTTCAAATAACATAGCTCCAAATCCCTCAGGTAGATTTGGATTTTCTTTTTCTGCAGTTAAAATAATATTTTTTATTTGCTCTTCACTCATACTCATTGCAAGTGGAAGAATCGTCTCTTTTACTTTATCTAAGAATATTTGTTCTTCTTCTTTTGTCATTTTCACTCTTTTTATGAAATTTTGGAATATTATATAGTAAATATTTAAAATAGTTTATTATAGCATTGCTTTTATTTAGAAAATAATAATTTATTTTAAGTAAGAGTTGTATATAATTCAAACTTTGAATCTAAATATTAGATTAATAAATATGCATAAGGGAAATAAAGTTTTGCAAGAGCTAGATTTACAGGTATTAAGAAGATTAAACCAAACTACTACTCAAAAAAGCCTAGCAAGTGAAATAGGTGTTAGTGTAGGAAAACTAAACTACATACTAAATGCTCTAATAGACAAAGGTCTTGTAAAGTCTGAACGATTTTTAAACTCAGAAAATAAAATCCAATATAAATATTTACTTACACCAAAAGGTATCAAAGAGAAAATAGAGATTACAGAGAAGTTTATTGCTATA
>CANRCH010000185.1 GCA_947629065.1 uncultured Aliarcobacter sp. | reverse complement strand
ATACTAGAGTTATGGGTTACCATAGACCAGTTGAAAGTTTTAATATAGGAAAAAAAGGTGAACATAGACAAAGAAAACAGTTTATTGAATCAAAAAATTGTTTATGATTTTACCAAATTTACTACCACAGACTATACAGGCGAACTAGCTTGTATAGTTTGGCATATTTCGTGCAATCTTCTTTGTAGCTACTGCTACAACGACAATATTGTTTTTGCCAAAATTGCAAAATATTGTCAAAATGATATTTTAGAGTTTTTACAGAATAGAAAAAATCTTCTTACAGCTGTTGTTTTAAGTGGTGGGGAAGCCACAATGCACGATTTAGAGCCATTTTGTGCTAGAGTTAAAAAAATGGGTTTTAAAATAAAACTTGATACAAATGGAGTAAATACAAAAAGAGTAAAAAATCTAATAGATAAAAATTTAATAGATTTTATCTCACTTGATTTTAAAGCCCCAAAAGATAAGTTTGAGAAAATAACTCTAAAAAACTCTTATGATTATTTTCACACTACTTTAAAATATCTAATAGATATAAAATTTCCTTTTGAACTTAGAACTACAATAAATGGCACACTAATAGAAGAAAATGATATAAATTCTATGATAAAAGAGGCTTATAATTTAGGATATAAAGATGTTTTTTATATTCAAAATTATCTTCAAACTCCTTCAAATATTGGAAATATAAAAACAAATAGAGTAATAAATAAAGATTTAATAGAAAAAAACCTTTTAAAACTGGAGTTTAGGAACTAATTTTATTTAAAATAAGTAAAACTTATAATCTTCTCCTTGTCACTACAAAAACATACTGTACAAAAAGCCTTTTTTAGACTATAATGTATACATAGAACATATCTAAAAGGGAGATCAAGTTATGGCTATAATTATAGGGAGAGTACAAAATCTAACAGGTGGAAGATTTTTTGTAAAAGATAAAGATGGAAATATCAAAGAGTTAAATTTAAATGATTCAATATATGAAAATGATACAGTTTATGGTGATTCAGCAAATTCTATATCATCGAAAATTGATATACTTCTTTCAGATACGGGAGTGGTAGTATTAAATAAAGGACAAAAACAGTTAATTGATGAATCATTAATAAAAACTGCTTTTGGAACTGAAGAGCTATTTTTCACAAGAGAATCATTAGAACAAACAATAGATGAACACAATTTAATTTTAGATGTGGATAGCGATTTAAGAGAAACAAAATTTAAAGATGATGCAAGTATTGCTGAAGAAGACACAAAAGAAGGTCAAGAAGAAAAAGAAGATGAAGAAGAAGGCTCAGGTGCATTTGCAAATAGAGATGGAAATATTATTGATATTGAAAGTAATCTTAGAAAAAAAGCTTGGGCAATTACAAGAACTTTTAATGAAGTAGAAAAGTCAAGAGAGCTAGAAAATATAATCAAAAAAGAGCTTGGAAAAGTTCCAAGCAATCCATTTCAACCATACCAGCCCACAAATCAGAATTCTTTAAATACAGTAAGACCAAGTACAGTTAAAATCGAAAAAAGCAACAGACCAGAATCAGAAGGTGCAAGACCAGATGATATAAATCAAACAAACAAAGATAAATTATCAACTACACCACCATCAACTCTTTTTGTCGAAAATCCAACAAACCTAAGCATAAATGATGTGACAATCTATGAGCAAGATGGAAAATTATATTTTACTGTAACACTAGATAAGGCTCTTAAAAATGATGTAATATTCACATATAAAACAAATTCAGGAACAGCAACAGAAGGCATAGATTTTATAGGAAAAACAGGAATTATAACTATCCCTTCAGGTCAAACAGAAGTTCAAATTTCTATAGATATAATTGATGATTTTATATATGAAAATAGTGAATATTTCAATATAGAAATAACAGATATCGAAGGAAATATAATTCCACTAAAAACGCAAGCAATTGCTACAATATTAGACAATCCACCAGCATTTAACGAAATATTAGGAGATTCAACAGATAGTCAAACAGGATCTTATGGAGCAGAAGATACAGTATTTGCAATAATCACAGGTGACAATAGCGTAAAAGAAGGATATACATCATCTTATAAAGTAGAGCTTATAGATAAAGATGGAAATCCTGTAAATGTTAAACAAGATACAGAAGTAACAGTTGTATATAAAAATATTTCAACACAAGATAATGATACAGAGTATAAAAATGAAGATAAACTAAAATTTATAATAAAAGCTGGTTTTAGTAATGTAACATTTACTGTAGAAACAATAGATGATTTTTATGCTGATAATGGTGAAGAATTTAAATTAGAATTAGAATTTGTAAATACAAATGAGTTTGAAAATATATCTCTTGGTGATATAAATCAAAAAAACAAATATGTAACTACAGAAATATTAGATAATACAACTACAAACCCAAATAACCCAAGCACAGTAGAAGCAACTCAAGAGAATGTAATTCTAAAACTTGTTGCTTGTGATGACTCTGGAAATCCAATAATGGATGGAGATAAATATACTTTTACAAATAGTGTAGCAGAGGGTTCTAGTTCAAAATATATGGTTTTAGCTTTTGCTCCAAATACGACAAGCTTTACAACAAGCACTGTTTTAGATACACAATATCAAGGTGGAACAGTAACAATATCTACAACAGATGGAAGTGCTGTAACAACTGGAAATATAGATAATGCAACACTAGATTTTGAAAAACAATCAAGTACTTCTGTAACAGTAGGGCAATTTTTTGAAATATATTCAATTGATGATTATTTAGCAGATAATAATGAAACATTTACAGTAAATATAGATACAAGCAGTTATACACATCCAAGTACACCAATATATGAAAATATAACAATAGATAGTGAAAAAATTACAACTACTATTTTTGACAACTCTACAGATAGTCCAACTCAAGATAGCAATATAGAACCAACTCAAGATAGTGTAATTATTAAAATAGTTGTAGCAAATCCAGATGGAACACCCAAAAAAGATACAAATGGGAACTATTTAACACAAAGTGATGTAACAGAGGGAGATAGTGCATATTACAAAGTTCTTGCATTTAAACCAGATAGCAATGGTGTTTTTAATAGTTCTA
>CANRCH010000184.1 GCA_947629065.1 uncultured Aliarcobacter sp. | reverse complement strand
AAAATCAAGATGATGTAAACTCTATGAAAAAGGGACTTTATATGGAAGTTTCTGGTGAAATTATAAGTAGATTGGATAGTTAAGTGGATATTTTAAAAGAAGTACAAAATAAGATTTTAGAGTTTATAAAAGTTTGTAACTATAAAAAAGCAGAAGAGTTACTTACAAAACTTTCAACAGGAAAGATGTTAAGATCTAAACTAATTCTTAAAATTGCAGGTGTAAATGAAGAGAGCATAAAACTTTGTGCAGTTGTTGAGATGATTCACGCAGCTTCACTTCTTCACGATGATGTAATAGATGATGCCAACACAAGAAGAGGTAAACCTAGTATAAATGCACTTTATGATAATAAAACTTCAATAATGTTTGGAGATATTTTATACTCAAGAGCATTTACAGAGCTATCTCAAATGGATAAAGAAGTGGCTTATCATATTTCAAACTCTGTAACACTTCTTAGTATTGGTGAGATGATGGATGTTGATTTAACAAAATCTTTTAACTCATCTTATGAAGATTATTTAGAGATGATTTATAAAAAAACAGCATCATTAATAGAAGCAAGTGCAAGAAGTGCAGCAATAATTGCTGGTCTTGATAGCCAAAAGTTTGCAAATTATGGTAAAAACTTAGGTTTAGCATTTCAAATGATAGATGATATTTTAGATATTACACAAGATGAAGAAACTCTTGGAAAACCATCTATGCACGATTTTAAAGAGGGAAAAGTAACTATTCCTTATTTGTATTTGTATGAAAGAGTTGAAGATAAAGAGTATTTAAAATCTTTATATAAAAAAGATTTAAATGCAAGTGAGATTTTATGGATTAAAGAGCAGTTGAAATCAACAAATGCTTTAAGTGACGCTATAAATGAAGCAAAAAATATAGGACTTTTAGCAATAAATTCTATAAAAGATGAAAAAAATAGTAGTGAACTTATAGATATTATGAAAGCTATGATTGAAAGAGAGTTTTAAATATGAGTTATTTAGTAATTAGTTTTTCGCATAAAAATATTGATATTAAACAAAGAGAAAAACTAGCTTTTAATGATGAAGACAAAAAAGATAGATTTATAAAACAGTTAATTGAGTTTGAAAATACAAAAGAAGTTGTTCTTTTATCAACTTGTAATAGAGTTGAAATTATCACAAAAACTTCAAATGTAAAACAAAGTAGCAAAGATATTATAGAAAAACTATCAGTTTATTCTGGTCTTGATTTTGACTTCTTATACGATAGAGCTGATATTTACGATAATGATACAGCAGTTCACCACCTTTTTTCAGTTGCAGCTGCACTTGATTCACTTGTTATTGGTGAAACGCAAATTGTAGGACAACTAAGAGATGCTTTTAGATTTTCACAAAGTAAAAACTACTGCGAAGAGGGAATTAGTAGAGTTATGCAGTTTGCATTTAAGTGTGCAGCACAAGTGCGAACTGCTACAAGTTTAGGAACAGGTTCTGTTTCAGTTGCTTCAACAGCAGTTGCAAAAGCAAAAGAGCTTGTAGGTGATGCAAAAGATGTAGCAGCACTTGTAATTGGTGCTGGTGAGATGAGTGAATTAGCTGTAAAACACCTTCTAAGTGCAGGTTTTACTGTAACAATTACAAGTAGAGATATTAAAAAAGCACAAACTTTGGCTTCAAGCTTTGAAGTTGATGTAAAAGTAGAACCATATAGTAATTTGGAGTTTTTACTTGAAAGCTATCCAGTTATGATAACAGCAACTTCTGCACCATATCCAATTATTACAAGTGAAAACGCACCAAGTTCAAGTATAAATAGATACTGGTTTGATATAGCAGTTCCACGAGATATTGATGAAGATATATCTATGTTTGATTTAGATATTTATAGTGTAGATGATTTACAAGAGATTGTAAATGCTAATATGACTCAAAGATCAGCACAAGCAAAAGAGGCTTATACAATAGTTGGAAGATCTACTTTAGAGTTTTTTGATTGGTTGAAAAATCTAGATATTGAGCCTGTTATAAAAGATTTATACTTAAAAGGTGAAGCAATAATTGATAAAAAACTTCAAAATGCTATAAAAAAAGGTTTTGTCCCAAAAGAGTATGAAGATAATATTAAAAAACTTTGTCAAACAATAATTACAGAGTATTTGCATAATCCATCAAGACAATTAAAAGAGATTTCAAAAACACAGCAGTGCGATTTAGTAACTCAAACTGTTCAAAATATGTTTACAAAAACTGCAAATAATGTTGAATCACTAAAATGTGAACACTTAGCAAAAAATCAATAAATAAAAAATAATTATAGGAAAATATAAAATGAGATTTAATAACTTTTTTATTCCAACAACAAAAGAGACTCCAAATGATGCATCTTTAGCATCGCATCAATTTTTAATAAGAGGTGGATTTATCTCACAAACAGGAGCAGGAATATATGATTTTATGCCTTTAGGAAAAATTGTATTAGATAAAATTAGAAAAATTGTAAAAGATGAGATGGACGCTTCTGGAGCATGTGAAGTTCAGTTTGGATTTGTAACACCACTATCTTTATGGGATGAATCAGGAAGATCAAACACAATGGGAAGCGAACTTTTAAGATTTAAAGATAGAAAAAATTCAGAATATGTTTTAAGCCCTACAAATGAAGAATCAGTTGTAAATATGGTAAAAAATAGAATCACTTCATATAAAGAACTGCCAATAAATCTATATCAAATAAACACAAAATTTAGAGATGAAGCAAGACCAAGATTTGGGCTTATGAGAGGTAGAGAATTTTTAATGAAAGATGCTTACTCTTTTCATTCAAATGAAGAGGATTTAATAAGAGAGTTTAATCTTATGGAAGAAACTTACAAAAAAATCTATACAAAACTAGGGCTTGATTTTAGAGTAGTTGAAGCTGATAGCGGTGCTATTGGAGGAAGTGGAAGTAAAGAGTTCCATGTAATTGCAAGTAGTGGAGAAGATACAATTGTTATTTGTGACTCTTGTTCATATGCTGCAAATATTGAAGCTGCAAAAAGAAGTGCAAAAAAGTATGATTTTGAAGACTCTATTTCAAAAGATTTAGAAAAAATAGAGACTCCAAACTGTGAAACAATAGAAGAAGT
>CANRCH010000183.1 GCA_947629065.1 uncultured Aliarcobacter sp. | reverse complement strand
CAGCATCTTTTTCATCTTTTTTAGGTTTAATTGTTGGAATAACTGCTGGTTATTTTAAAGGAAATATTGATAAAACTATTACTATTGTAATTGACCTATTTTTAACTTTTCCAACATTTTTTCTTCTTTTAGCTTTAGTTTCATATATTGAAGCAAATAGTCTTGTTTTGATACTTGTAATCTCAATAACTGGTTGGATGGGAATGTCAAGAATGATAAGAAGTGAAAGTTTTGCACTTAGCAATAAACCATTTATAAAAATATTAAAAATAGCAAATGTAAGTAAAACAAAAATTATTTTAAAATATTTTGCTCCACTTTTAGCTCCTATTTTCCTTATCTCTTTTTCATTTGGAGTTGCAGGTGCGATATTGGCAGAATCTGGTCTTTCATTTTTGGGTCTTGGAGTAAATCCACCACAAATGAGTTGGGGAAGCCTTTTAAGTGATGGAAAAGCTGTAATTGATATTGCTTGGCATTTAAGCTTTTTTCCAGGACTTATGATATTTATAATAACTTTTTGCCTAATCCAAATAAGTGATTATTTACAAAATATAGCAAATAAAAAAGATTTACTTCAAAATTAATAATTAGCAAAATATTGTTTAAATGGATTTACAACAAAATTTTGGTATTATCCACACCATAAATTACCAAAAATAGGAAAAAATTATGAGTAAAAAAGATATTAAAAAAGTTGTACTTGCTTATAGCGGTGGGCTTGATACATCTATTATTTTAAAATGGCTTCAAGATGAATATGATGCAGAGGTTATAACTTTTACAGCTGATTTAGGACAAGGTGAAGAGGTTGAACCTGCACGTGCAAAAGCTATTGCTTGTGGAATTAAACCAGAAAATGTATATATTTTAGATGTTAAAGAAGAGTTTGTAAAAGATTATGTTTTCCCAATGTTTAGAGCAAATGCTATTTATGAGGGTGAATATCTTTTAGGAACAAGTATTGCTAGACCTTTAATTGCTAAAAAACTTGTAGAAATTGCAAATGAAAAAGGTGCACAAGCTGTATCACACGGGGCAACTGGAAAAGGAAATGACCAAGTAAGATTTGAGCTTGGAGCATTAGCTTTAAATCCAGATTTAAAAGTGATTGCACCTTGGAGAGAGTGGGATTTAAACTCTAGAGAGAGCCTTTTAGAGTATGCTAGAAAACATAATATTGAAATATCTCAAAAACACGTAGATGAAAATGGAAACCCAAAAATAAGCCCATATTCAATGGATGCAAACTTACTTCATATCTCTTACGAGGGACTACATTTAGAAAATCCAGCAAATGAGCCAGAAGAGTCAATGTGGTTATGGACAACTAGCCCTGAAAATGCACCAGATAAGGCTGAATATATAGAAATTGAGTATAAAAATGGTGACCCAATAGCACTAAATGGTGAAAAACTAAGCCCTGCAACTTTCCTTGCAAAATTAAATGATCTTGGAAACAGACACGGAATTGGAAGAGTTGATATTGTTGAAAATAGATATGTGGGAATGAAAGCAAGAGGTTGTTATGAAACTCCAGGTGGAACAATTATGCTAAAAGCTCACAGAGCTATTGAATCAATCACACTTGATAGAGAAGCAGCTCACTTAAAAGATGAGTTAATGCCAAAATATGCAAAACTAATCTATCAAGGATACTGGTTCAGCCCAGAAAGAGAGATGCTTCAAGCTTCAATTGATGCAACTCAAAAAAATGTAGAAGGAAAAGTAAAACTAAAACTATACAAAGGAAATGTTATAGTTGTAGGTAGAGAATCAAGTAAAACTCTATATGATGATGAGTACTCTACTTTTGAGGCTGATGAAGTTTATAATCAAAAAGATGCAGAAGGGTTTATAAGACTAAATGCTCTTAGACTTATGATTGCAGGAAAAAAACAGAGATAAAAGGAGCTGAGATTTATATCTCAGCTCTTAAATAAAGCTAAGAACAAGTTCTTAGTTACAAAAAACTGCTACACACTTGCTACATAATTAAGATAAAATCTTCTAAAATCTAATAATTTAGGAAAAATCAATGATATTAAAATTTAAAGAGTTCTACCCAGTAATTCATCCAAAATCTTGGATCGCACCAAGTGCTGATTTAATAGGAAACATAGAGATTGGTGAAGATAGTTCTGTTTGGTTTGGATGTGTGATTAGATCTGATGTAAATGAAGTGAGAATAGGAAAAAACACAAATATTCAAGACCTGTCTTGTATTCACACAGATACAGACTCAAAAACAATAATTGGAAACAATGTTACAGTTGGGCATAGAGTCATGCTACATGGCTGTAAGATTGAAGATAATTGCTTAATAGGAATGAGTGCAACGATTTTGGATAATGCAGTTATTGGTACTGGAAGTATAGTTGGAGCAAACTCTCTTGTAACATCTGGAAAAGTGTTTCCACCAAAAAGCCTAATTATGGGAAGTCCTGCAAAAGTTGTAAGAGAGTTGAGTGATGAAGAGGTTGAAGGCTTAAAAAACCACGCTATGCACTATGTGGAGTATAAAAACAACTATAGGTAATTTAAACAAAGTTTTTTTCCACTTCTAAATTCATTTAATATTTCATTGAAGTCAAAATTTAATTGTTTTTCTTGTTCCATGTTCAATCCTTAATATTATTTTATCAGATTGACACGGAATTTCTAACACTCCCTTAGCTTTATCTTAATTATAAAAACAGCTCCTTTATAATCATTTTTATTATATGTAAACTCTTCATTTTTTACTTCTATTGTTCCATCTAATCTTTTCTCTACAAGCTCTTTACACATATAAAGCCCTATTCCTGTACCTTTATTTTTATCTTTTGTTGTAAAATATGCATCAAAAACATTTGATATATATTCATTAGAAATTCCACCTGCATTATCTTTTATATGTATTTCCAAGTTTTTACCTATTTTAGCTGCATCTATAAATATATATTTTGGATAATCTTTTTTTATTAACTCATCTCTTGCATTATTTAAAATATTTATTAAAACTTGTATTAAGTCATTTTCATAAGAGTTTATCTCAATATCTTTTATATTTTGAACAATAAATATATCTTTTGAAAATAGTTGTGCTTTTAAAAAATCTAATGTTTTTTCAAATGTATCTGAAA
>CANRCH010000182.1 GCA_947629065.1 uncultured Aliarcobacter sp. | reverse complement strand
CTTGAAACTGAAAAAGCTTCAATGGATGTTCCAGCACCTTTTGGTGGAGAAGTTATTGAAGTTTGTGTAGAAAAAGGTCAAAAACTAAATAGTGGAGATCTAATTGCAAAAGTTATAAAAACAGTTGTAATTGAGGATAAAGTTCCAACTCCAGCACCACAGGCAACCCTTAAAGAAGAGAAAGTTGAACAAAAACAGACTCCAACTCTGCAAGAAGTTGCTGCTAGAAGTGTTGAATTAGAAGAGAGCAAAGTATTATCTAAAAAAGCAGCAAAAGTTTATGCAAGTCCAAGTGTAAGAAGAGTTGCAAGAGAGTTTGGTGTTGATTTAGGTTTTGTAAAAGGAAGCGGACACAAAAACAGAATTTTAGTTGAAGATATAAAAGCTTATGTAAAAGAGCAACTAAACAAACCAGCAAGTGCCACAGGTGTTGGTTTTGGATTTAACTTACCAGAAAGCAAAGAGATTGACTTCTCACAATTTGGAGAGATTGAAAAAGTTGAACTAAGCCGTATTCAAAAAGTTTCTGGACCATTTTTACATAGAAACTATCTAGCTAGTCCGCATGTTACTCAGTTTGATGAAGCTGATATTACAGAGATGGAAAATTTTAGAAAAGAGCAAAATAGTGTAAATGAGTTTAAACTGTCACCTCTTGTATTTATAATAAAAGCTGTTGTAAAAGCTTTACAAACTCACCCTAAATTCAATGCAAGTTTAAGTGCTGATGGGCAAGAGCTAATTATGAAAAAATATTATAATATTGGAATAGCTGTTGATACTCCAAATGGCTTAGTTGTACCTGTAATTAAAGATGCAGATAAAAAAGGCTTCAAAGATATTGCTATTGAGTTAGCAGAGCTTTCAAAAAAAGCAAGAGATGGAAAACTAACAAACTCTGATATGAGTGGTGGATGCTTTACAATTTCAAGCCTTGGTGGAATTGGTGGAACATATTTTACACCAATTATTAACTCTCCAGAAGTTGCGATTTTAGGTGTTTCAAAGTCATCTATTAAACCAATTTTTGATGGAAGTGAGTTTAAACCAAGACTTATTTTGCCACTAAGTTTATCTTATGATCACAAAGTAATAGATGGTGCTGATGGTGCTAGATTTACTACAACTTTATCTAAAATCTTAAGTGATTTAAGATTACTAAGTTTATAAGGAGTTTAAAAGATGTCAGAAATTAAAACTCAAGTTTTAGTAATAGGTGCAGGACCTGGTGGATATTCGGCTGCTTTTAGAAGTGCTGATTTAGGACTTGATACAATAATAGTTGAACGACACCCTACTTTGGGTGGAGTTTGCTTAAATGTTGGTTGTATTCCATCAAAAGCCCTACTTCACGTAGCAAAAGTAATAGATGAAGCAAAACATATCAAAAATGCTGGAATTTTTTATGAAGAGCCAAAAATTGATATAGAAAAAGTTGCATCTTATAAAAGTGGAGTTATTAAAAAACTAACAGATGGTTTGGGTGCTATGGCAAAAATGAGAAATGTGCAACATATTCAAGGTCTTGCAAAGTTTTTAGATGAAAATAGTGTTGAAGTTGCTTTATCAAATGGCGAAACTACAAAAATAAGTTTTGAGTATTGTATAATTGCAGCTGGAAGCCAAAGTTCTAAAATGTCATTTATTCCACATGAAGACCCACGAATTTGGGACTCTACAAATGCACTTGAAGTAAAAGAAGTTCCAAAAAAACTTCTAGTTCTTGGTGGTGGAATTATTGCACTTGAAATGGCAACAGTTTACTCAAATCTTGGAAGTGAAGTTGAAATTGCAATCAGAGGTGAGCAATTAATGACTGGAACTGATAAAGATTTAATAAAAATCTACACAAAAGCAAATGAAAATAGATTTAATATTATGTACAAAACTCAAACAAAAAGCATAATTCCAAAACCTGAGGGAATTTATGTAGAGTTTAGTGGAGAAAATGCACCAGCAAGTGGAATTACTTATGATGCTGTTTTAGTTGCCCTTGGAAGAAGTGCAAATGGAAATAAACTAGCTCTTGAAAATACAAGTGTAGAAGTGGATGAGCAAGGAATTATCAAAGTAGATAATCAAATGCGAACAAAAGCAAAAAATATTTTTGCTATTGGAGATATTGTAGGACAACCTATGCTTGCACACAAAGCTGTACATGAAGGGCATGTGGCTGCTGAAGTAATTGCTGGACATAAAGTGTTTTTTGAACCAAAACAAATTCCATCTATTGCATATACTTTCCCTGAAATTGCATGGGCTGGAATGACTGAAAATGAAGCAAAAAAAGCTGGGATTAACTATGAAGTAGCATCATTTCCTTGGAGTGCAAGTGGAAGAGCATTAGCTAGTGATGTAGCAAGTAGTGGGCTTACAAAACTTCTATTTAATAAAGATACAAACCAAATAATTGGTGGAGCAATTGTAGGAGAAAATGCTGGAGAGCTTCTAGGAGAAATATCTCTTGCACTTGAAATGGATTGCGATGCACAAGATATTGGACTTACGATTCATGCACACCCAACACTTCATGAGTCAATTGGTATGGCTGCAGAAATCTATGATGGAACAATCACTGATTTACCAAATAAAAAAGCTGTAAAGAGAAGTTAAACTCTCTTTACAACTCATCTAAACTAGGCAATCCAAAGCCTTGTTTAGTCTTAAACTCTATTTCAAATCCCAATCTATCTAAAATTAAATCAAGAGTTTTTACACTTGTATTTCCCATTTCACCTTTTTCTAATTTACCCAAAGTTACACGACTAATTCCAGATATATTTGCTAACTCTTCTTGAGTAAGCTTTTTTTCTTCTCTTAAACTTCTAATTTTTTGACCTATTTCATATAGTTTCAAATTTTTATCTCCTTATATGTTTTTTCATCAATTTTTACAGATATTTTTTTCATTTTTTTACTCATAATGATAAATTGACTTATCATTCTAGGATATTTAAATATAAATGTAAAGTAACTTTATCATTTAATCTAATTCTATTTTAGATTTTTAATAATATCATCTACAAAAAGTTCTGCTCCAAAATATGATAGATGTTGTCCACCATTATATAATCCACCATTTTTATTAAATGTTAGACATTTTTCATCTTTACACATTTTTGCATTTAAATCAATAAAAG
>CANRCH010000181.1 GCA_947629065.1 uncultured Aliarcobacter sp. | reverse complement strand
TTGGATTTTATATTTATCAAGAGTAGCTTAGTAAAAGCAAGATTTTAGGCTATTTGTAGAAATATTTATAAAATTATAGGGGCTAAAATCAATATATACATAAACTTACAAAATAAATTCACAAACAAATAAAATAAATTAAAAATTAGGAGAAAATAAAAATGAAAAAACTAGTACTTTTACTAAGCTTAGCTTTAACACTAGCTTTTGGTACAGCTTTGGAAGAAGCACATACAGCTTACAAAGAGAAAAAATATGATGTAGCAATCCCTATTTATGAAGAATTTGCGAATCAAGGAAATGCAGATGCTCAATTTTATCTTGGTTCTTTGTATAGGTCTGGAAAAGGAGTAGAGAAAGATTTGAATAAAGCTGTTTATTGGTTAGATAAAATGGATTTACAAAATGTTCGACATTATGGAGCATATTTTGCACTTTATGGCTTAACAAATGAGAGATATTCTCCAGAAATAGATTATAACATACCTGCTGAAGATCATACACAAAAACTAGCACTTAATGGAGACCCAAAAGCACAATATGAAATTGGGCTTATATATTATGAAGGAGAAAAACATTATAACAATGAAAAAATAAAACAGGATTATATTAAAGCTTTAGAGTGGTTTGAAAAAGTAGCTAATCAAGGAGTTGAAGATGCTCAAGTTAAACTTGGACTTATGTATAAAAATGGAGAAGGTGTAAAACAAGATTATAACAAAGCTTTTGAGTGGTATGAAAAAGAAGCTAATCAAGGAAGTATATATACTCAACATAATCTTGGAGTTATGTATGAAGAAAATCAAGATTATTTAAAAGCAAAAGAATGGTATGAAAAATCTTGTCAAGGAGGATTTCAAAGAGCTTGTGAAAAATTAAAATAGTTAAGATAAAAGTAATCAGTTTTTGATGGATAACTAAAGCTTTTCTAAGCTTTAGTTTCTAAACAAATTTGGAATTAAGAACAAATTTTTAGTTCCGATTTATATAAAAATTAAAAGGAAAAAAATGGCACTTACTTTAGGCGGAATAGAAATATCTTTGGATTTGGCAATTATTTGTTCTATAATAGTAGCTTTGATTACTTGGAAAATGACAAAGGATAAAGAATTAAACGAACAAAAGAAAAAAGAAAAAGCTGAAATGCAAAGACTAGGTTTTGAATATGTAACAAAATTAAGAGAAAGTGTAAAAAAATTAGTTGATTTTAGAATTTTTCATAACTCTTTAGAAGATAAAAATCAACAAAAAGAACTACATTCTCATTTGATAGCAGAATATCAAAAAAATCTAAATGATTTTTTATTTAATTGTGGGACATATGGATTAAAAGATTTTATTCATCAGCTCAAGAGAGTATAGACAATTTTAATTTTGCAAAAGAAAAAGGAAATATTGAGTTAGTAGTTTTTAGTGGGATAAAAGTTATATATGAAATATTTAATATACTTAATAATGATGAAAAAATGGCTAATATTATTATAAAAAATGAGTTTGGTTTATCAAAAGAAGATTTAGATAAAAAAATTAAAGAGTTTAAAGAATTTTTAGTGAAAACTAATAAATAAACAAATTTGGAACTAAGGATTTCTTACGCAAGAGTGCAAAGCACAAAATCCTTAGCTTTAAAAAAGTAAAAATAGCAACAACATATAAATTTATAAATATTTGTTGTTTTGGTGGAGAGCTGAGAACAAGCTATCCACTTACTTTTATAATTATTGGGTGGAATTTCGCTTAGCTTCATCTTAGCTCCGATTTATATAAAATTTTAAAAAAGAAAATGAATAAATTAAAAAGAATTTAATCACTATTTTTTGCATACTCCAAACTCAAAAAGAGTATATGATTGAACCTTTGGTTTTACAACTCTTTTTTCGCCCACAACTCAAAAGCTCTATCAGGGATAAAATAATCTCCATCTTCTCTATCTATAAACTCTTTTGCAAATAGTTGATTTAATGATGATTGCATTGATGGTCTTGAGATATTCTCTTCTTGTAAAACCTTTTCAGAAAATAGCTCTTTACTGTATTTTGATAAAAGTTTAAAAGCCTTTTTTTGATTTGTACTAAAAAACTCAAACAGCATTTTATAGTGGTCATTTTTAGATATTAAAATAGTATCCACTACTTTATCTACTAGATTTTCATCAATTTTTTCTATAGAGTCTTTATTTATATAAATTCTGTGCAAAATCATTTGGATTAGTTTTGTCTCTTTTGCACTTAAATTATAGATATATTCAACAACTTCTTTACTTATATCCAAATAGTTTTTTGAATAGTTATAAATATCATCTAGTTCAAGCTCTTTTAATGACATCGGAGTTGCCATAGAATAAAGTGGCGATTTATAAGCAAAAAGTGAGTTTAATATATTTCTTTTTGAGCCTAAAAATATATAAGAGATATTATGTGCTTCTTGCATATATTTTCGTAAAATTGCGTCTATTTTTATATCTTTTATATCTGCTATTTGTTGAAACTCATCTATTGCCAAAACTACATTTTTTTCACTTGCTAGTTTAAATAGAGCTGAAAAAGAGTCTTCCATAAGTTCATCAAAACTCAAAGATGATGCTACTGCTCTTATTCCCATTTCTCCAGTTTGTGGGTCAAATGTAGGCTCAACTCTTGTCTTTTTAAAAAACTTTGATAGTTTTTGCATAGCTGTTTTTATATCACCTTTTTGGCTTTTTGTAATAGCATTTAGTAGCAAATTTCCAAAATCTTCCGCTGTGATAATATTATAAATATCAACATATATTACAGTGTAATCTTTTTCTATCTCTTTAAAAAGATTTTTAATTAGTGTACTTTTACCCATTCTTCTTTTTGAAAAAAGCAGTACATTTGTAGAGTTTTTTATATGAGATTTAAGTTCATCTAGTTCTTTTTGTCTTCCGTAGAAGTACTCTTTTGGTGCTATTGTTTCAAACGGAAAAGGAGTTTGCATTATAAGCCTTTGTATTTAATTTTAAATATAAATTGTATTTTATAATCATTATTTAAAAATGTCAAGGTTTTGTATTTGATTTTGAATACTTAATTTAATTGAAAAAGTATTAAAGGCTATTAAATAGCCTTTAAAGAACTTGAAAAACTCATAACAACTTTTGAGATTACTTCACTTAAGAATTTATCCATAAATTTCTCAAA
>CANRCH010000180.1 GCA_947629065.1 uncultured Aliarcobacter sp. | reverse complement strand
CCACCTTCAGCAGCTTCTGGACTTACATGCCCAATAGATGCCCCTCTTGTTGCTCCACTAAATCTTCCATCAGTAATAAGTGCAACGCTTTCCCCAAGTCCCATTCCCATAATCAAGCTTGTAGGTGCTAACATCTCTTGCATTCCAGGTCCTCCTTTTGGACCTTCATATCTAATTACAACAACATCACCAGCTTTTACTTTTCCACTAACAATTCCTTTAATTGCTTCAGCTTGTCCATCAAAACAAACAGCTTTTCCAGTCATAGCTCTAGCTCCTACAATTCCAGCTGTTTTAATAACAGCACCTTGCTCTGCTAGATTTCCATAAAGAATAGCAAGTCCACCAACTTCACTATATGGATTATCAATAGTGTGAATTATAGAAGTATCTTTGATTTTTGCATCTTTAATTCTTTCTAATATAGTTTCACCTGTGATTGTAAGGTTATCAAGTAAAACTCCACCTCTTTTGTTCATTTCACTCATAACAGCATTTACACCACCAGCTTTATTTATATCTTCCATATGAACAGTTGTTAAACTTGGAGAGATTTTTGCAATATGTGAAACTTTTTGAGAAATAGCATTTATATCTTTTAACTCAAAATTAACACCAGCCTCTTTTGCTATTGCTAACATATGTAAAACAGTGTTTGAACTTCCACCCATTGCCATATCAACAGCAAATGCATTTCTTACAGAGTTTTCATTTAAAATATTTCTTAATTTAAATTTCTCAATATTTGCTTTGTCTAGTGCAATCTCACAAACTCTTCTTGCAGCTTTTCTATATAGCTCTTCTCTTTCTTTTGTAAGTGCAAGAATTGTTCCATTACCTGGTAGGGCAATTCCCATAGCTTCCATAAGTGTATTCATAGAGTTTGCAGTAAACATTCCAGAACAGCTTCCCCCACTAGGACATGCATTACACTCAATATCTTTTAACTCATCTTCAGTTATTTCACCAGCTTCAAATTTTCCAACAGCTTCAAATGCAGTTGCTAAATCTATTGGAGTTCCATCTTTTGAATAACCTTTTTGCATAGCTCCACCACTTACAAAAACAGTTGGAACATTTACTCTTAATGCACCCATAATCATACCTGGTACGATTTTATCACAGTTTGGAATAGCTATCATGGCATCAAGTTTATGTGCATTCATAACTGTTTCAATTGAGTTTGCTATTAATTCCCTACTTGGAAGTGAAAAAAGCATACCATCATGTCCCATTGCAATTCCATCATCAACACCAATTGTATTAAACTCAAATGGAACACAGCCCATACTTCTAATCTCATCTTTTATTATTTTAGAAACTTTATCTAAAAAGAAATGCCCTGGAATAATCTCAATAAAAGAGTTTGCAACTCCAATAAATGGTTTATTAAAATCTTCATCTTTTAAACCAGTTGCTCTTAATAAAGATCTATGTGGGGCTCTGTCATAACCTTTTTTTACTTCATCACTTCTCAATATATATCCTTTAAATATAGTAAAATTATTAAAATGATTATACAAATATTAGATTTGAAATTATATTAAATAGATAAAAAATTGCAAATTTTGAAATTCTTTTAAAAAACCCTTGACAAATAAAAAAAAAGCTATTATAATTCCAGTCCATTTTAAGTGAAAGCTTTAAAATCGGTCTTAGAAAATTATGCGAGTGTGGCGGAACAGGTAGACGCGCGGGACTTAAAATCCCGTTCCAGTTTATGGAGTGTGGGTTCGATTCTCACCATTCGCACCATTAAAATGTTTGGAGAGCTGACAGAGTTGGTCGAATGTACCGGTTTTGAAAACCGGCGAGGTTAACGCCTCCGAGGGTTCGAATCCCTCGCTCTCCTCCATTTACTCTTTATAAAATAAAATCACATTTTTTATTTTTCTGTTGGAGGTATAGCAAAGTTGGTAATGCCTCGGATTGCAAATCCGACATGCGTTGGTTCGAGTCCGACTACCTCCTCCATTTTATACATTAATTCCCCTATCAAAAACACAATCAAACAAATTTAATACAAACAAAGCTACAAAACTTTGAAGAACTTGATTTTGATGACTTTGTAAAAGAGTATGCAAAAGCAAAGAAAATAAAATTCGCCGATAAACTAGAAGAGAGAAACTTCAAAAACAACTGGCAAAGACTTTTTGAAAATGACAAAAAAGAAGTTTTAGAACTTCAAGAACAAATAAATATCACAGATAAAGAGATAGATAATATGGTCTATAAACTCTATGATTTAACTACTAATGAAATTAAGATTGTAGAAAACTAATCGGAACTTTAGCTTTAACCTTAGCTTTAGCAAATGAAAGCTACAACAATATTTTTATAAATTTACAAATAGTAGAAACTACCACTTTTTTAAGCTGAAAATCTTGTGCTTCAGCACTCTTTGTGAGAAATTATAAGTTCAAAAAAATAAAATTCATATATTTTTCATAGTAAATTTACTATAATATTTCATATTAAATTTAGGAGTAAATTATGGTAAGCTATACACAAAATGAACTTTTATCAATTACAGATTTTACAAAACAAATAAGCAAGATTTTAACAGATGTAAAAGAGAGAAGTTTGGAAAAAGTAGGAATTTTGAAAAACAATCGCCTTGAAGCGGTGGTTATTTCGATAGAAGAGTATGAGAAATTTAAAAAACAAGAAGAGTTTTTGGAACTTTTAGAACATAAAGAGATTTTTGAAGTTATTCAAAAAAGAAAAAAAGAGCCAAAAGAAAGCTATATATCTTTGGAAGACATGGCGAAAAAGTTTGATATTGATTTGGATAAATTGTGATGTACACTTTAAAACTTCACGACAAAGTTTATGATGATTTGAAAGCTTTAGATAAGGCAATAGTTGTAAAAGTATTTAAAAAACTTAAACAAATTCAACAATCCCCACAAATTGGAGAGAATTTAGAAAATAAAAATGAATTTAAGTGGTTTCAAAAAAGTTTATATCGATAAAAAAAGAGTAAGAATAGTTTTTGAAGTTCAAGATGATATTTTGATAATTTATACTGTTGCTGTTGGACAAAGAGATGATATGGAAGTATATAAAAAAGCTTTTGAGAGGCTTTAGTATTATTTTTTGGAAAATAAAAACTAATAGGAACTTTAGTTTTATCCTTAGCCAAAAAAAGAGCTGACACTAAAGT
>CANRCH010000179.1 GCA_947629065.1 uncultured Aliarcobacter sp. | reverse complement strand
AAAGGTTTAATAAAACTATCTTTATATCTATCAAATACCTTTCTTAAATCTTCTACTTTTATAGTTGTTGCATTAAAATAGTAGTAATCGCTTCCTAACTCTTTTGCAATAATTTTTGCTAATGTTGTCTTACCAGTTCCAGGTTTTCCATAAAAAAATAGGTGAGGAATATCTTTTTGTTTGATTAACTTGTATAGGGCTTTATCTTGCCCAATAATATGAGATTGACCTACAAACTCTTCAAGAGTTTGAGGTCTATATTTATTAGATAGATCTATCATTTTCTTCTTTTAAAAAGATTCGAAGATTTTTATACTCCTCTTTTGTAAGGAATCTTGATTTTCCTGTTGGAAGATTATTTAGACTAACTCCTCCATACTCAACTCTTTTTAAATCCATAACATCTAATCCAAAGTGTGCAAAAAATCTTCTAAGCTCCCTATTCTTTCCTTCGCTTATTACAACTTTTATTTTAGAAAATTTTTGTCCATTTGTTTGAATATCATAAGCTAAGAATGGTGCAAAATTCATAGATTTTATTTTTGTATCTTTATGTGCACCTTTTGTTGCGTTTTCTACTTCTATTCCACTTTGCATTGCTTGTTCAATTTTAGGAGTTATAAATCCACTTACTTTGATTTTATATACTCTTTCTAGGTTTGTATGCATTAAAGCATTTACAACCTCTACACTATCGCTTAAAAGTAAAACTCCTTCACTTGCATAGTCAAGTCGCCCAACAGTTAAGAAGTGCTTGTATTTGCTCTCTAAACCATCGTAAATCGTCTTTCTTCCTTGTGGGTCTACTTTACTTACAATTTCACCTTTTGGTTTGTTATAAACAATTACAGTATAGATTCTCTCTTTATCTTCTTTAATATGTTTTCTACCAATTTCTACTTTATCATTTGCATTTACTTTAGTTGCTAAATCTACTACAACTCTATTATTTACTTTTACAAGTCCATCAGCTATAAGTTTATCAGCCTCTCTTCTTGAATAGTGGCTATTATGTGAGATAAATTTATTTAATCTTGTCTCTTCTAGGTTTCTTGGTTTTATATCTTTTTTCATTTTATTCCTGCTTCAATTAAATCATGAATGTGTAACAACCCTATTAACTCTTTATCTTTATTTGTAATAATAAGAAGTTGTATCTTTAAACTCTCAATGATTTGTAAAGCATCACTTGCTAATAGATTTTCATCATCAAAAGTTTTTGGATTCATATTTGCAATATCTTCAACATTGCAATCTATTGAAAAACTTTCATCCATCAAAGCTCTTCTTAAATCACCATCACTTAAAACTCCAACTACCCTATTTTTATCTACAATAATTACAGTTCCTAATCTTCCACTACTCATAGAAATAATTGCATCTTTTAGTTTTGTTTCACGTGAAACAATTGGAAGATTCTCTTTTCTAAGTAAATCACTCACTTTTATAAATAGTTTTTTACCTAAACTTCCACCTGGATGAAAAGAGGCAAAATCCTCTTTTTTAAAATCTCTTTTTTTCATTAAACAAACAGCAAGTGCATCTCCCATTGCCATTGTTAAAGTTGTAGAAGATGTTGGTGCAGTATCGAGTGGACACGCCTCTTTTGTTACATTTATATTTATAAAAAAATCAGCATAATTTGCCAAAGTTGATTCAGGATTTCTAGCCATTGCAATTAATGGTATATTAAATCTTTTTATATGTGGCAGAATTTGAATTAACTCTTCACTCTCTCCACTATATGAAATTGCTAAAACAATATCTTCTTTTCCAATCATTCCTAGATCGCCATGCATAGCTTCTGTTGGATGAAGAAAAAATGAACTTGTACCCGTACTTGCAAGTGTAGCAGCAATTTTTGCACCAACTAATCCAGATTTACCAACACCTGTAACAATTAATTTACCTTTAGAATTTACTACTAAGTCTAGAATTTTTTCTATATCAAAGAAGATAGAAGCAGAAGCAAGTTCAAGTTCTCTTGCTTCTGTTAGTAAAACATCTTTTATTATGTTTTTGTAGTTCATTTGTACTCCTATTGTACAAAAATAGTAGGAACAATCATTGGATATTTTTTATATTTTCTTATACAATGTTTTCTTACAACCTTTCTTAATTCATCTTCTAAAATTCTTGAATTTTTAAAGATACCAGATTTTGCATTTGCTAGGAAAATTGATAAAATATCCTCAATCTCTTTTGTAAAGAATCTCTCTTGTCTATCAGAGATTAGACCAAAACTAGCAACTTTTGGTTTCCCTGCAACAGTTCTATCATTTTCATTTATTTGTGCAACTATTACAACAACACCCTCTTTTGCCATAGTTTGTCTATCAAGAACAACATCATCAGAAATTTTATTGTTTAGAGTATTATCAATATAAACTTTTCCACTTTTTACAGTTTTTACTTTTTTAAGATATTTTGGATTAACCTCAACTTGTTCACCATCACCCATTACATATACATTTCTCTCTAAAACTCCACAGTCCACTCCCGTTTCTCCATGTTTTAAAGCGTGATTATACTCTCCATGAACTGGTAAGAAGAATTTAGGTTTTACAAGTCTTAGCATTAGTTTTTGTTCTTCTTGTGCTGCGTGTCCTGATACGTGAATATCAGCATAGTCTTGATACGCAACTTTTGCACCAGCTTTTAAAAGATGATTAATAATCTCTGAAACACTTCCTTCATTTCCTGGAATTGCTTTTGAAGATAGTACAATTTGATCATCTGGTTTTATTTTTATATGTCTATGTTCATGAATTGCCATTCTATATAAAGCACTCATTGATTCACCTTGACTTCCAGTTGTTACAATCATAATTTCATTATCTTTATATTTATTTACTTCATGCGCTTCAATAAATTGATCTTTTGGAAATTTAATATATCCAAGCCCCATTGCAAGATCTAAGTTTTTTTCCATAGATCTTCCAATAACACAGATTTTTCTTCCATATTTTAATGCTTTTTCAATAGCTTGTGCAACTCTATGAATATTTGATGAGAATGTACTCATAATAACTCTTCCTTTTGTAGTAGAAAAAATTCTTTCAAAAGTTGGTGCTACCGCTTTTTCTGTTTTTGTAAATCCTGGGGTATGTGAGTTTGTTGAATCTGATGTTAAAACTAAAACCCCCTCTTCTCCATAGTGTGCAAGTCTGTGTAAATCTGTTGGGAATCCATCATAAGGAGTGTG
>CANRCH010000178.1 GCA_947629065.1 uncultured Aliarcobacter sp. | reverse complement strand
GAACTTGAGCATTAATATTACAATTACTTCCTATTTGTGCATTTTTTAAAACAACACAAAACTGCCAAATATTTGTATTTTCACCAATATTTTTAGATTGAACATCTGCTAAATTATGAATCATTTTTACTTTCTGCTACAAATACATTTCCAACTATCAACTCAAGAATATCTTTTTTCCATTCTAAATGTATATAAAAATTCATATTACCTCTTTCAAATCTGGTATTGGTGTTGTTGCTTCACAAAAAAGTATTTTTTTGACTCTTATTTTATGCTCTTCTTCTAAACTTTCAAGTTCGGGTTTAGATAACATACCATTTGAAACAATTGCAAATTTTTGATTTTGTTTAGGTATTTGTAAACTTTCTAAAATATTCTTATATTCTTCTCTATTTTTAGTAAAACTAAGCTGAGAAAATGCCCTTGGTATATCTCCTGCTCCTTTTAATTCAACCAAAAAGCTATATTTTATATTTTTATCATTTTTATATAAAAATAGTGCATCACATTTTGTGTTGTTATCTGTAATCAAACATTTATCCACTATTATAGCCATAACATCTTCACCAACTTTTGGTTCAAGTTTTACTGATTTTCCCTGTTCTCTTATAGTAAATTCATTTATGCATTCATCTTGTGTATTTTCATATTTTTTACAAATACAACTATTATTAACCCCTAAATCAATCATTTGTATTTTCCCACTCAATATCTCTCATTTTGTCATATAGAGTATTTATTTCATTAAAACTACTCAACAATTTATCATCAATCAACCCTAAATTTGAATTTAAGATATCACTAATTTTTTCTTTGCCTAGTAAATATGCACTTATATTTTTTGAATTAAGTGGTTCTAATTTTTTTATATCCTCATCATCTATTTTCATATCTTTTATTTTGTCTTTTTTTAAATGATTATTAAAAGATTCAAGTATGTACGGACTATGAGTTGTGATTATCAGTCTATTTCCTGATTGAGTATGATTTAAAACATAAATTAAAAGCTCAACAAGTCTTTGTTGGTCTTTTGGAAATAGGTGTGCTTCTGGCTCTTCAAATATTATTGTTGTTGATGTTTTGCTGTTTAATACTGATAAAAGTATTAAAAGTGCTGGCAAAAGTTCTTGCTGTCCTGAAGATATTTGATTTAAAGGTAAAAACTCATCTTTATTTATATAAATCCTATCTTCATCATCTTCAAAAGCATAAGTTCCTTTTAAAAGCTCTTTATATCTGTTTTCTATAAAAAGTAAATCTTTCTTTGAAATCTTTTTATTTAGGTTCTCAAACTCTTTTTTTGAATTTTGAAAAAGTCCTCCAAATTGAGTAAAAATATAATCAATCTCTACACCATTTTCAATTATCGAAAATATATTTTTGCTAAGCATTGTAAAAAAGCTTCTTCCAGCTGGAATATAAATATAATTATCTTTTGTGAAGACTTTTTTTATTTCTTGAGATAGTAATAATCTGTATATAATATTTGATATATTGTCAGGATTTATATTATTTTTTTCAATATCTTTAAATATTTTTTGAAAATTAATATATGTTTTTTCTATCTCTTTTTTTAACTCCTCTGAAAATTCAACTTTATATTGTGATTTATTACTATGAGTAAATCTAATAAATTTTTCATCTGTATAATAAAATGTAAAATCAAAATCTCTATAAGCATCTTGAAAAATATTAGAATAACTTTTCTCAAAAGATTCTTTCATTTTTAATATTATATTTGAGTTATATGAATATTTAATTTCTTTTTGAGATGTAAATCCAAAAAATGTATTAGATATATAAATAAGTTTTGTAATAATAGACTTTCCAGTCGCACTCTCACCTATAAAAATATTTACATCTTTTATATCAAAAATATAATTTGAGATTGGTCCAAATTTATCTATTTTTAATTTCATTTAATTAATTTCCTTAAATAAATCATCTATTTTTATTTTTAATTCATCAAAATTTTTATGCTCAAAATTATAAGGATGATTGTTGAAAATCTCTTTATATGTCGTTAAAACTATCTTTTTATTACTAGTTTCTATATCCATTAATCCTATACACTTTATAAAACTTTCTATACATTTTCTTTTGCTTTCTTCACAAGTTGAAAGAAGTAAATGTTCAAGATTTCCATTTTTTGTATTTGGATCACAAGATATAAAATATTGAGAAACAGTCTCTATTTTTATATCTTTTATGATTTCTTTTATTTTGTCTTCAGTATTTTTATATCCACCATATACACTATCTTTTTCTTCAAAATCTGAGTCAAGTACGAATAAAACTTTATCATATAAATTAGCTTCTACTTGTTGTATTATAGTGCTGTAACTATCTTTTTTAAAAAAATTACTTTTATTATCCATTTTTCGTATTTCATATGTTTTTTTATCTATGCACAAAAACTCATTTAAATATCTATTTAAAAAAGCAATATCATCTCCACCTTCACAAAGAATAAGTTTTTTTACCATCCTCTTAGCTCCAAATCCTGCTCTATGCTATTTTGAAGCTCTTGTGAATTATAAAAGATAGTTTGAATCATATTATCTTTATCTCTTGTTATAGTATAAAACGATATTTCATCATTTTTATACTCATTTTCTACAAAAGCTTTTATAGATTCTTTAGAGTGTGTTGTTATGAAAACTTGAACATTAAATTTAACTGCAAGTTCTTGTATAAATTCAGTAAAATCTATCAATAAAGAATAATGTATAGCTGTTTCAAATTCATCTATACATATTACACCGTTTTTGCAATAAGCAAAAGACAGAGCAATTTCAAATATTCTTTGTAAGCCTTCTCCATAATTTGTAATATCTAAATTTTCAAAAGAAGATTCATAATCTACAATAAACCTTTTAATATTATCATCTACAGATGTAAGTTCAATATATTTTATATCTTTATCAATATTTTTAAGAAATTCAACTATTAATTCAATAGCTGTTTTTCCATCAGTATCTTTTAACCTTACACTTTTATCATGTGTTTTTAAAACTTCTTCTAGGTTATAATAGTATGGACTTTTTATTATGGAATTACACAAATTATTTACCTGATTGTTTTCTCTTTTTAGTGTTCCATATGCAAAAGTATGTATAGTATTATTCAAAATATCTTGATCTATTTTTGATTCGAGCTTATATGATGTAATATAATCATCCTTTTTATCAATATCTTGAGCTTCAAATTTACTTAACCTCACT
>CANRCH010000177.1 GCA_947629065.1 uncultured Aliarcobacter sp. | reverse complement strand
AATCAAAAATGCATCTGCTCCAACTTCGTGAAGATTTTTTATAATTTCAACATCACTAACACCTGATTCTGCAACTACAATTTTATTTTTTGGAATAAGTGGAATTAGTTTTTCACACAAAGTCATATCCATCTCAAAAGTCTCTAAATTTCTATGATTTATTCCAATTATATCAGCTCCACTTTTAATAGCTTTTGTTAAATCCTCTTTATCGTGAATCTCAACTAAAACTTCAAGCCCTAAATGTCTAGCATAAAGATATAGCTCTTTTAACTCTTTTGTACTTAAAGATTTTGCAATTAAAAGAATAAAATCAGCCCCATAAACTAAAGCTTCCATAATTTGATACCTATCAAGTATAAAATCTTTTCTTAATAGTGGAGTTGGAACATATCTTCTAATTTGTGTTAAATAGTCCAAATTTCCTTGAAAATAGTGAGGTTCTGTTAAAACAGAGATTGCATTTGCACCATTTTTACTATATTCACTTGCAATAAATAGTGGATCAAAATCCTCTTTTATAACTCCCTTACTAGGACTGGCTTTCTTAACCTCAGCAATAATTCTAATTGGCTCATCTTTTGTACTTCTTAAATAACTTTTTACATCTCTTGGCATATATGGATTTGAAGATAAGCTTCTTCCTAATAAGTCAAGTGGAAGCTCTTTTTTTCTTTTTTCTACATCTTCTAAAGTTCTTTTATTTATCTCATCTAATATCATTTACACTCCTTAATTTTTTCCCAATGAAGTTTTATTTCATCATCTTCAAGCCCTATTTCATCAACTATTTGTTTCATAATATCAAAAGCTGTTTGGCAATTTTTTACTTTATACTCACCCCAAGCTAAAGTATCCAAATAGGCTATATTATATGGGTCTTGTTCTAGTGCTTTATTTACAAGCTCTAAACCTTTTTTTATATCTAAATCAAAATCTATTAATAAATATGCATAATAGTTTTGATATATATGATTTGTTGAACTTTGTAAAACAGTTTCAAATTTTTCAATAACACTATCTAAAACATCTTCTTGATTTTTACTTGTCTCAAATAAAATCATAGCCTCTTGTGCTAAATAGTCAATTTTTCCTGTTTTTTCATAAAGCTCTTTTACCAAAGCTTTTGCTTTTCCTACTTGATTTGTATCTCTATAAGCTGCAAGTAAAAAATCATCTCTTTCTTTGTTTCTTTCTAAAAAATCAATAAGTTCACTTTTTTTCATAAATTGCCAAAAAAGAGGTTTTAATTTTTCTAAATAATCACTTTCATTTTTACTTCTATACTCATAATATAACTCTTTTAAGAAGTTATTTATTCTATCACTGCTTTTTAATTGGTCATAAAAGTTTAAAAGATGCACAGATAAAACAAAAGGGTAATCATTTTGTCTTAAATAATCTTCTAATCTATCTATAGCTTCCTCTTTTTCGTTTAATTGAAAAAATTGTAGATTTAAAATAGTTTGAAAAGTGTTCTCTTGTTCTTCATACTCATAAACTTTACTAAAGCTATTGTAAGCATTTCTATAATCCTCTTTTGTAAGATAGATTGTTCCTAAAAGCTCATAATTTATTGCACTTGGATAACTTTTTACTAAAGGCAAGGCAATTTGTAAAGCCTCATCTACTTTTCCTAGCTTTAATTTTGAAAAAGAGTTTAATCTATTTATAATCTCTTCTTCTTTTATATTTTTTATATTGTATTTTTCAATACTCTCTTCTATTAAAGCAAAATCTTGCATTTGTGTACTTAAAGTTAAAAAGTTTACAAAATACTCATATTTGTTTGTATTATCAAATAGTTTAAAATATACATCTCTTGCTTCATTATAAGCACCTTGTGATTCCATTTCAAGTGCATACATAATATAAAAGTCTTCTGCATCAAACTTTTTTGTTTCTACTTTTACAAACTCTTTTTTTGTATTTTGTATATTTAAATTGGAGTTTTGCTTAATGCTACAAGCACTAAATGAGACTGCTAACAATGAAGTTAATATTAAATTTTTATAATTCCAGGGCACTCTTTATATACCTCATCAATATTATCTTTAAAGTATGACCAAAAAGGAAAAGTTCTACACTGAATTGGTCTTACTTCATATATCATACACTGTTTTTTCTCTATATTAAAAAAACAACAAGCAAAATTATTTTTATCTAACTTTACCTCTTTTATACTAAATTTATACCCTTCTTTAAATAGGTATTTACTTTTTACCTCTTCACTACTTATTTTAAAATAGTTTGCAAGTGCTTCAATTTCAACTGCATTTATCCAAATATAACCACTTTCACCTATACAGCAGTTTCCAGCACAAGATGAACAAGCACTTGAATCAAAAGCAAAACCGTATCCATCTTTTTTTATAATACTACTCAACTTCTACCTTTAGACTATGTGTTGCACAAAGATTATAAATATTTTGTACATTTTGTGAAAACTCTTCACTATTTTCAAAAACTATTAAAGGATGTAATACCTTTGTTAAAGATTTTGAATTTTTTCTTGCATAAACCATAACTAAACTAGCATCTTTGTCTTTGTTTGGGTGAACAAATTGTAAAGCTTCTAAATTTAGCCTATACTCTTTTAAAGCTATAATAATCTCACTTAATTGTTTTGCATCATAACAGAAAAAAAACTTTCCACCACTTTTTAAAACTTTTGAAACTTTTTTTATAAAATCATTTAATGGTAAAGAGTTATTATATCTTGCTATTTTTAAACACTCATTTTCACTTTTTATTACATTACTATGATAAAAAGGTGGATTTGATACACAAATCTCAAACTCTTTATCAAAATCCACATCTAAAAATGAACCTCTATATAGTTTTGATGAAATTTTATTTATATTAGAGTTTTTTTGGCTTAAAAATTGAAAAACTTCTTGAATTTCACACTGATTTAAATTTAGTTTAAAAAAATCTCGTGCAACAAGAAGACCTAAAACTCCACTTCCACTTCCTATATCAAGAAGTTCACCTTTTATGTTTTTAAAATTTTTTAAACTTTCGCAAATAAAATTAAATAAAAAATGCGTATCACTATTATAACAATAGCCATCTTTTGGTTGATATAAAAGCAAAAACTTTCCTTTATTAAAATTCTCGGATTATATCTAAATTCTATAAAATTATATTTTAACTCAATTTTCGCACATAAAACCTAACTGTTTTTTAGTGTAAACCCTGAGCATTAGTATGATTTGTTCTAAATCTTTATTTCTCTTGACAAT
>CANRCH010000176.1 GCA_947629065.1 uncultured Aliarcobacter sp. | reverse complement strand
ACTATTTTTTTCATTTTATTCTACTTAATTTATAAACTTTCAATAGCTTTTACCATAGTTTTACAAACTTTTTCTAGCTCTTTTTTGCTTATTGTATATGCAACAATTGAGTAAAAAAGTTTTCCAAAAGGGCGAAGCCAAACACCATTTTGTACACAAAACTCTTGAAGCTGTGAGGCATAAACATCATCTTTTAACTCAACAACTCCAATACTTCCAATAACTCTTACATCTTTTACTTTATCGTTTGTTTTTAAAATTTCAAGCTCTTTTTTAAAAATTGCTTCAATATTTTTTACTTTTTCTTTCCAATTTAGTTTTAGAAGCTCTTTTATACTTGCATTTGCAACACTACAAGCCAAAGGATTTGCCATAAAAGTTGGTCCGTGCATCAAAACCCCTATTTGGCTATTTGAGATAGTATTGCTTATGTTTTTACTTGTAAGCATAGCAGCCATTGTCATTGTGCCACTTGTAAGAGCTTTTCCAATAGTTATAATATCTGGTTTTATATTTGTGTGCATAAAAGCAAAAAGCTCTCCTGTGTGTCCAAAACCAGTTGCAATTTCATCAAAGATTAGTAAAATGTCATATTTTTCACAAAGCCTTTTTGCATCTTCTAGATATTTTGGATTATAAATTCTCATGCCACCTGCTCCTTGAACAACAGGTTCAAGAATAAATGCAGCTATTTTTTCGTGATTTTCTTCTAAAGTTTTTTCTAAATCTTCTAAAGCTTCACTATAATCGCTATTAAACCCCAAAGCTGGGGCTTCTACAAAGATATTTTTGCTTAAATAATCTCCATATAAAGAATGCATAGAAGTTTGTGGATCGCAAACACTCATAGCCCCCAAAGTATCACCATGATATGAGTTTTTAAGTGCTAAAAAAGTGTACTTGTTTTTTCCTTTTGCTTTTTGGTATAAAATAGCAGTTTTTAGTGCAACTTCAACACTAACTGATCCACTATCACATAAAAAAACACTAGGAAATCCTGTTAGCTTTACCAAAGTTTTTGCTAGTTTTGCTGCTGGTGAGTGAGTTAATCCACCAAACATAATATGTGGCATTTTTTTGCCTTGTTTCTTAAGTGCTTTAAAAACTTTTTTATTGTTATAGCCTAAAACAGCACTCCACCACGAACTCATTCCATCAATTAAAACCTGCCCATCTTCTAAAAATATTTTGCAATTTTTTGTCTTTTCTACAGCTATTATTGGGCTTTTTGTAGGAAGTGAGTTATATGGGTGCCAAAGATGAATTTTATCAATATTTTCAATTTTCTTTTGTTTCAAAAAAATCCTTTTAATCTTTTATATCTAAAATTATAGTAGTTTTTGCACCAATATTTTTTTCATCATTATATATAAAAGTATAATTTTCTACTTCTATAGATCCATTTAAATGTTTTGAAATTATCTCTTGACACATATAAAGCCCTATTCCTGTACCTTGTGCTTGATGTTTTGTCGTGAAATATGGTTCAAATATTTTTCCAATAATCTCTTCATCTATTCCACCAGCATTGTCATATATTTTTATTTTTACTTTTTTACCATATTTTTCTAACTCTAAAAATATATATTTATTCTTTAAATCAATATTTTTAAAAGCATCTTTTGAGTTGTTTAAAATATTTATAAGTACTTGAATAAACTCAGACTCATATCCAAAAACTTGAATTTTTGTAGCAATTATTTTTAGATTTATTCCATTTTCTATTAGATTATCTTTTAGAAGTTCTGAAGTTTTTCTAAAAGTTTCATCTAAATAGAAAATCTCTTTCTCTTTTTGTGGTTTATAAAAATATCTAAAATCATCTATTGTTTGAGATAAATATTGTGCTGTTTTTACTATAGAATCTAAACTATTTGTTAAATAGGCATCATCTAATATATTTAACTCTTTTTTCAGCTTAACAGCACTTGCACTTGTTGTAATTACAGATAAAGGTTGTCTCCATTGGTGTGCAATATTCTCTATCATTTGCCCCATAGAAATCATCTTTTGTTGCTGTGCTAAAAGCCTATCTTTTTTTAAATTCTCTTCAAGCTCTTTTTCTACTCTTTTTTCAAGATTTCTATTTATATTTTTTAGCTGTTTTGTTTTTAAATCTATAATATGTCTTAATCTTCTATTTAAGTTATTTAAAAATCTTTGTCTAAGTAATATTACAAAAATAACAGCACTTGAAATTATAAAAATATAGTAAATCACCTTAAAATCAAACTCTTCTTCATAAGAGTTTAATAACCATTTATCCAAAATTAAATCTTTATCATCTTCATTTATTAATGAAACTGCTTTATTTAAAATATTAAATAATGTCTCATCATCTTTATTAACAGCTACACTCAACTCAACTTTTTCATCAAGTTTTGAAGAGATAGATAATTTGTTATTGAATTTTCTTTGAATTTTATACCAAGCAACTGGTAAAAAATCTATATGTCCAAAGTTTTCATCTTTTAATACTCTTTCAAATGCATCATCAATATTTGCTACATTTACAAAATCTATATTTTTGTACTTCTCTTTTAAAATATCATTTAATGCATAACTTGTAACTATCGAAACTCTTTTATTTTCTAAATTTGCGATATCATCTATAAAGCTTATTTTATTTTTTGTAACTAATACTAAAGGCATAGAGATTAAACTATCTGTAAAGTTTAAAAATTTCTCTCTTTTTTCAGTCTTTATTGCGCTTGATAATATCTCACACTTTTTTTCTTCTACAAATTCTAAGCTTTCATTCCAATATTTTGTACTTACTAGTTTCATTGGCTTATTTATTGTTTTTTCAAGAAGTTCTATTAAATCAGCACTAATTCCTATATATTTTTCATCTTTTATTTGACTAAAAGGCATAGCTTCAGGAATTACACACATATTTATAAAACTTTTATTTTTTAAATACTTTTTTTCAACTTCTGTTAAACTGAGTTCAAATAAGGACTTATCATTAAATATAAAATCATTTAAATCTATTTTTTCATCTACAAATCCCATTACATTGTATAAATCATAAACTCTTTTTAATTTTTCATAATTTATATTTCCAAGATTTACCCCATTTAAATAGCTAAGTTTTTTTAACTCAAGACCTTCAAATATTAGCTCATCAAACTCTAAATTTTGATTATTATATTTTTCAAAAATAATTTGTGCACTCTCTTCAATATTTGCAAATGCCCACTCCCAAGCTTTTATGCTTGCATTTTTAAAAGCTTGTACACTATTTAAATCATCTTTTATTAACTCACTATTTGTATATAAAAAATCACTATACATATCAAAACCATAATCTCTTGGTGCAAAAGAGATATAATCAATAT
>CANRCH010000175.1 GCA_947629065.1 uncultured Aliarcobacter sp. | reverse complement strand
GATAATCCAAAAGCAAAAGAGATTGTAAATCAAATTATTAGAGTTTTACAAAATATTCCACAGCAAACACAAGCTTTACAAAACCAAAGCTTGCAAAATCAAAGTTTGCAAACGCAAAATTTACAAGGACAAAACACTGCAAACACTGCAAACACTGCAAACACTGCAAACACTGCAAACACTGCAAATATCCAAAATACGGCAAATACGCAAAATCAAAATGTACAAACAACACAAAATTTAACAAATCAAATTATTCATGATAAAACTACTTTAAATTCACAAGTTAGCAATCAGCAACCCCAAAATACACAAATTACTCAAACTAGCACAAACCCTATTTTAAATAATTTAGCAAATAGCGTAAAAGAGATTATTACAAATTTACAAAATTTAAGTAATAATTTAAATCCAACTCAACTGCAAAATATTTCAAATCTTGCAAATGAGCTTAAAACTATTGTAAATAGTGCTAGTTTAGTAGAATCAAAACTGGAAAATATTGTAAATAACCAAAAAACTCCTATTTTAAATAACTCTTCTACACAAACACAAAATATTATTCAACAAACAATTCAGCCTCAAGTACAAAATCAACAAGTAAATATAAATTCTAATTTACAAACAAATATTTCTATAAATAATAATCCAAATTTAGTTGTTAATACTTCACCACAACAAATAGCAACTCCAAATATTTCACAAAACTTGGTACAAAACTTAACACAAAATATTGCTTTAACTATAGAAAATGAACCTCTTTTAAAAGAGCAAATTTCAAATAGTACAAAAGAGATTTTAACTCAAATAAAAACAGAACTTACAAATAATCCAAGTTTAGTACAAAATAGAAATATATTGCCAATATTAGATAATTTACTAAAGATGGATAATCTATTTGTAAAAAATGAGACTTTAACAAATATTTTAAAACAAGATATTCCAAATCAAGCAAATACACAGCAACAAGTTCAAAACCAAACAGCACAAATAATTAATAACAATCCACAAACTATTCAAGTATTACAAAACCAAGCTCAACAAAATTTACAAAACCAGATTTTAAACCAAAATATTGGAAATCAAGAAAATTCTACAAATAATACATCAGCAAATCTATTAAATACTCCAAAACCAACTATAAATAATTTAAACTTACAAAGCCAGATTTTAAATCAAATGCAAATTCAAGAAACACTTACTAAAACAAATACAAGTGCTCAAAACCAAGTTTCAAATACTTTAGCAAATAATCTGACAAATAATTTAGGAAGTAATTTATTAAACTCATTTACAAATAACTTTTCAAATAGTTTTGCATCAAATCTAAATCCTCTTTTAGATGAATTAAATAAAAGTTTAGAAAGTATGAAAAATCCCGCTTTAAAACAAGTTCAAAACACTATTTCAAAACTTACAAAAAGTTTAGAAAACATTGTTCAAGATAGTAATTTAACTTTGGAAACAAAAGAAAAAAGCAAAGCAAATGATGATATGAAATCTATTTTACTTCAGATGAAAGAGGAGTTAAGTACAAAAAGCGATCCAAAATCTCAAGATTTAACAAGACAAGTTGATAGGCTTTTAACTCAAATTGATTTACAACAACTAACATCAATTGTTACAAATTCAAACTTTGTTTATGTTCCATTTTTTTGGGAGATGCTAGAAGATGGGACAATTGCTATGAAAAAAGTTGATGAAGATAAATTTTATTGTCAAATAAATTTAAATCTAAAAGATTTTGGAAAAGTTGATTTAATGCTTGCACTATATGATACAAATAAAATGGATTTAACAATTTATGCACAAAGAGATCACTTTAAAAAAGCGATTCAAGAAAATATGCAAGAACTTAAAATTGCACTAAATAACGCTGATTTAATTCCTGTTCATATAAAGTTACTTGATTTAAAAGAGGACGAAAACGAAGAAGATAATCCAAACAAAAGCTATATAAAAAATATTTTTGACCAAAGTTTTGGAAAAAGTGTAGATATAAGGGTATAAAATGGATAAAAAAATAGATGATAATTTTATACAAAAAGCAGTCGCACTAAAATATGATATTGAAAAAGATAATGCTCCACTTTTAACAGCAAAAGGTCAAGGTGCAACTGCAAGTAATATTATAAAAATTGCAAAAGAAAATAATATCCCTATACAAAAAGATGAAGATCTTGTAGAACTTCTTTCAAAAATTGATATAGACAAAGAGATACCAGGCTCTATGTACAAAGCTGTTGCTGAAATTTTCTCTTTTATCTATGATTTATCCAATAAAAAGTATAAATAAGTTAAAATCCACACTTTTAAAGAAAGAGATTTATGAGATACAATAGCATAAGAACAAAGCTTGATAACCCTATTTTACTATTTATAATACTATTTTTTATTATTAGCGTAAACATAATTGCAACTGTTAATTTTCTTTTAATTACTTTTGCTGGAGTTTTATTTTTAGCATTTCATACCTGTTTGAAAAACAGATATTTATACTCTTTATTTTTTGTGGTTTTTACATTTTTAATTGTTGAGATAAATTCAGGTCTTGCACCTTTTTCTTTGACTCTTTTATCACTATTTATTTATACTTTTATAATTCCAAAAGAGGATGAAGAGAGCGTTTATTTTGTAGCAAATAGCTATGTTTATATGATTTTTTTCTATATTGGATTGCTTATTTTATGGGCTGTTTTTTATGGAATTTCACAAAAAGTTGTTTTAGCACTTTTTTTAAATCTTTTAATTGATTTTCTATTTTTTGGGATGTTTATTTGAACTTAAGACTAAATTTAATCTATATAATTTTTGTAGCAATTATTATAACTTTACTTTCAAGAGTATATTTTTTAAGTATTAAATCAAATACTTATTATGAAGAGTTATCAAAAAATAACTATGTAAATAGAGTTTATAAACCCTCAATTAGAGGAATAATAGAAGATAGAAATGGAGAAAAACTAGCAGTTAATGAGCTTGGTTTTTCTATTTTAATAAAACCACATTTAAGAGGTGAAAAAAATTCTACTAAATTAAATAATATTTTAGATTTGATTGTTGAAAATATTCCATCTTTAGATAAGAATAAGATATTAAAGACATACTATAGAGAAGATTCAGCATATAATCACGATTTTATAAAGATAGTTGATTATGTTCCTTATGATGAGTTTTTCACAAAATATACACTTCTAGCATCCCATCCTGATATAAAAATAGATTCAGCATCAAAAAGATTTTACCCTTTTAAAGATATTGCAGCACATGTAATTGGCTACACTGGAAGAGCTTCAAAAGATGATATTTTAAAGAATGAAGCTGCAAGATATAATGGAATTGTAGGAAAAAGTGGTTTAGAAA
>CANRCH010000174.1 GCA_947629065.1 uncultured Aliarcobacter sp. | reverse complement strand
CGAGTCAAAAGTAAGTTAAACTTACGCAGCTTTAGCGTAAGCTGGAGCGTAATTTGTGTTATTTGCGTCTAAAAAAAATGAACCGCGTAACGGCATGTTCAGGCCGACATGCAACTAAAACTCACTGCTCTAATCGATACCAAGTCATCCCCATGAATTGTAGTGCAATGATATATGAAAGATTATTAAAAGAAACTTCAAGGACTTATTTTATATATTAAAGTGTATAATATAGAAATAATTATTTATGGAGAAGATTTATGGATAAAAAGGGTATTTTAATTATTGGTGCTGGTGGAGTAAGTAGGGTTGCTACGACAAAATGTGCAATGAATATTGATACTTTTGAAAAAATTACTTTGGCATCAAGAACTTTAAGTAGATGTGATGAAATTGCAAATGATATTTTAAAAAATCAAGGTGTAAAAATAGATACAGCACAAGTAGATGCAGATAGTGTTGATGAGCTTGTGAAATTAATAGAAAAAGTAAATCCAAAAATGGTTTTAAATGTTGCTTTGCCATATCAAGATTTAACAATTATGGATGCTTGTACAAAATGTAAAGTTGATTATGTGGATACTGCAAATTATGAGCACCCAGATGAAGCAAAATTTGAGTATAAAGAACAGTGGGCAAGAGATAATCAATTTAAAGAAGCAGGAATTATGGCACTTCTTGGAAGTGGATTTGACCCAGGAGTTACAGGTGTATTTTGTGCTTATGCTCAACAAAATCTTTTTGATGAAATTCACTATATAGATATTATGGATTGTAACGCTGGAGATCATGGATACGCTTTTGCTACAAATTTTAATCCAGAGATAAATCTTAGAGAAGTAAGTGCAAATGGAAGATATTGGGAAGATGGGAAGTGGATAGAAACTAAACCACTAGAAATAAGAGTTGATCATGATTATCCAGAAATTGGTGTAAAAGCATCATATTTATTATATCACGAAGAGTTAGAGAGTTTATCAAAAAATATCAAAGGTTTAAAAAGAATTAGATTTTTTATGACTTTTGGAGATAGCTATATACAACATATGAACTGCTTACAAAATGTTGGAATGCTGGGAATTGAACCAGTTATGCATAAAGGGCAAGAGATTATTCCAATAGAGTTTTTAAAAACTCTACTACCAGATCCAGCAAGTTTAGGGCCACGAACTGTTGGAAAAACAAATATTGGTTGTATAATTGAGGGAATAAAAGATGGTAAACCAAGAAAAGTTTATATCTACAACATTTGTGATCATCAAGAAGCATATAAAGAAACAGGTGCACAAGCTGTAAGTTATACAACAGGAGTTCCAGCAATGATAGGAAGTAAACTACTATACAAAGGTATCTGGAAAAACACAGGTGTATTTAATATAGAAGAGTTTGATGCACAGCCATTTATGGATGAGCTGAACACGCAAGGGCTTCCTTGGAAAATCCTTGAACTGTAAAATAAAAGTAAAAGATTAATTCTTTTTTCCAAAAACTTCGTTTACAAAAAGATAAGAATTTAGTCATTTACTATTAGTAAACTCCTAAATTCTTACTTTTCAAGCCTTGTTTTTGAAAAAAATCTCTTAATCTTTGGAAATTCAAGGGAAGTTATTTTTACACGCCTTGAAATTCCGTAAAACTTTTATTTTACTTAAAAATTATTATTTCTTAAACTTTCTATCTGTTTTTATTTAAAAATAGATAAAAACTTTAACATTAGGAAAATATATGTCAAATAAGATTTACAAATCACTAGAAGAACTTCCAAGTCCAGCATTTGTTTGCGAAGAAGAGCTTTTAGAAAAAAACTTAAAACTTCTAAAATATGTTCAAGATGAAGCAGATGTAAATATTCTGTTAGCTTTAAAAGGCTTTGCAATGCACTCAACTTTTGATTTATGTAAAAAGTACCTAAAAGGTTGTTGTGCTTCAGGACTTCACGAAGCTATTTTAGCAAAAGAGAAGTTTGGAAAAGAGGTTCATACTTATAGTCCAGCTTTTAAAGATGAAGAGATAGATGAGATTATTTCACTATCAAACCATCTTGTTTTCAACTCTATAAATCAAGTAAATAGATTTAAAGATAAAGCATTTGGAAAAGTATCTATGGGGCTACGAATAAACCCAGAATACTCAAGTGTTGAGGTTGATTTATATAACCCTTGTGCACCATTTTCAAGAATGGGAACAACAAAAGCAAACTTTGATGAAAGTGTATTGCAATATTTAGAAGGTTTACATTTTCATGCACTTTGTGAGCAAAATGTTGATGCTCTTGAAGGTGCATTGGCAAATTTTGAAAAAAACTTCGGTCAATATTTCTCACAATTAAAATGGGTAAATTTTGGAGGAGGGCATCATATTACAAGAGCTGATTATGATGTAGAAGGATTGATTAAACTTTTAAAAGATTTTAAAGCAAGATACCCACATTTAAAGGTTTATATGGAACCAGGTGAAGCTATTGGTTGGCAAACAGGATACCTTGTAGCAACTGTACTTGATATTGTAAATAATGGAATGAATTTAGCAATTTTAGACACAAGTGCAGAAGCTCATATGCCTGATACTCTTGCAATGCCATATAGAGCAATGATAAGAAATAGTGCAGTAGCATTTGAAAAAGAATATACATATAGACTTGGTGGAAATACTTGTTTAGCAGGAGATATTATTGGAGATTACTCTTTTGATAAGCCTTTAGAAGTAGGAAATAAGATAATATTAGAAGATATGATTCATTATACAATGGTAAAAACAACTACTTTTAATGGAATAAAATTACCATCAATAATTATTAAAAATAAGGAAGGTTCTTATAAAGTTATAAAAAACTTTGGTTATAATGACTATAAATCAAAATTATCTTGATAAAAATTACATAAGGAGAAGCGATGGGACATGATAGAAGCTTGGTAAGACATGCATTTGAGGATGATAATGCAGTAATTGATACAGAAGAGAATATATCTCATGGAGAAAATAAAAAAAGACCTAGAAAAGCATTAAAAGAGAAAGTTGAAGATGGTGAACAAAAAGTTCAAGTTTGGATAAAAAAAGATACTTTGGAGTATCAAAAAAGACTAACACTACTTCAAATAGAGCTTTTAAAACTTCAAAACCACATAAAAGAGAAGGGTATGAAGGTTTTGATTATCTTTGAAGGAAGAGATGCTGCTGGAAAAGGTGGAACTATAAAAAGAATTACAGAACATCTAAATCCAAGGGGAGCTAGAGTTGTTGCTTTAGAAAAACCAAATGAACAAGAAAAAACTCAATGGTACTTTCAAAGATATGTAAGTCATTTTCCAAGTGCTGGAGAGATAGTTATATTTGATAGAAGTTGGTACAATAGAGCAGGGGTTGAGCCTGTTATGGGATTTTGTACAAAAGAGC
>CANRCH010000173.1 GCA_947629065.1 uncultured Aliarcobacter sp. | reverse complement strand
AAAAATATTAGATGAAAATATGCTTGAAGTTTTTAAAACAGGGGTTACTTATAGTTTTTATAACACTTTAGCACTATTTGCAGCAACTTTTATATATATGTTAAAAAAGGATTCTAAACTAATTAAAATCTCTTTATATTTAATAGTGATAGGAACTTTGATTTTTTCTGTTTCATTATATGCTTTAACTTTGTTAAATATGCCAGTACTTGGTGCAATTACACCAATTGGTGGAACTTTACAAATAATAGCTTATCTGTTATTATGTATTGGAATTTTAAAAAATTAATTATATTTTAAAGGATATTTTATGGCAAAAGAGCACTCATTAGATATTTCAGCAAAACTTGATATGCAAGAGATGAAAAATGCTGTAATTCAAGCACAAAAAGAGATTGATAACAGATATGATTTCAAAGGAATAAGTAAAGAGATAGATTTAAATATTGGTGCAAAATCTTTGACTTTAACATCTTCAAGTGATAATAAAATAGATGCTATGCTTGATATTATGATCTCTAAAATGAATAAAAGAGGAATTAGCATAAACTCACTTGAAGAGGTAAAAAAAGAGGATAGTAGTGGTGGAAATAGAAAATATACTTATAGAGTTATTGATAGTATAGAAAAAGATGAAGCAAAAAGAATACAAACAGAGATAAAAAACCTAAAATTAAAAGTAAGTGCTGCAAATCAAGGAGATACAATTAGATTAACAGGTAAAAATATTGATGATTTGCAAACTGTTATGAGACATCTAAAAACTCTTGATTTAAAAGCACCACTTGTATTTGATAATTTTAAATAAGATAAATTTGAGAAAAAATGATAAATAATATAGAAAATTTAAAGACTTTTGAGTTAAAAGAGTCAAATTTTATAAAACCTCTAAAAGTTGAGTTTGATTTAAATGGAGTTCCAAAAACTTGGGAAGCTGTAAGAAGTCATGATAGTGTATCAATACTTCTTTTTCATAAAGAAAAAAATGCATTTTTATTTGTAAAACAGTTTAGAATTCCTGTTTATTTAAATGATAAAAATATAACTTATACTTACGAACTTTGTGCTGGATTAGTTGATAAAGATGTAAGTTTAGAGCAGATTGCTATTGAAGAAATTGATGAAGAGTGTGGTTACAATGTAGAGCTTGAAAATCTACAAAAAATCACATCTTTTTATACAAATGTTGGAATTAGTGGTTCAAAACAGCATCTTTATTTTGCAATAATAGATGAAAATCAAAAAGTTCATCAAGGTGGTGGAATAAATGATGAGCAAATAGAGTTGGAGTTTATGAATATTGATTTTTGCGAAGAGTTTATTTTTGATGAAACAAAAGCAAAAACTCCTGGGCTTATGTTTGCTGTTTTTTGGTTTTTAAGAAACAGAAAAGATTTAGGATTATAATTTTGAAATATATAGTTAAATATCTATCTCTTTTAATTTTAGTTTTTTCTTTAAATTTAAATGCACAAGAAGATATAAATAATGAATCAAGTGGTGAAGAGTTTATGGATATAAACAACTCATTTATCACAAAATATGAGTATGGAAAAATGCTTTTTAATAACCCAAGAGGAATAGGTTGTAGTAACTGTCATGGAAGTGATGCAAGAGGTAAAAAGATAGTTGAGTTTAAACATATTTACGATAAAAAAGAGTACAACTGTTCACTTGTTGCACCTGATATTAAATATGTAGAGTATGATGTTTTCTCAAAAAAAGTAAATGCTAAGAAAAATGATAATGTAAAATTTGAAAAAGAACAAGTTTGCGATAAATTAATACACAAAGCAAATGTTATGCCAACATATTTTTTGGTTGAAGATGAAATAGAAGCGATTTACTACTATATTCAAAATCAAAAATAGCACTATAAAACTACCTAGATAGTGCTATTCCAAAACCTACATTTGTAACTTCTCTATCATAATCTATTAAACTTTGACCATATCCATGAAACACTTGAAACATTCCATAAGTGTTTTTTGAAGATATAAATTCTGGAAGTGGGAAAGTCCAGTTAAACTCTAAAGCACCTTTATTTGTTTTATCTAGTCTTAAATTATTTCTTACAAGTAAGTCAAAAGTGTGTTCTTTATATGCATATAAAAGTGTAATATCTCCATATCCATAATATCTATAAAAGTGCTTATTGTCATCATCTTTTGATGGTTCAGGAATTCTATACCAAACTCTTGGGATTACAAAAAGATTACTAAATTGGAAGTAGGCTTCTGTATAAATTCTATTTAAAGAACGGCTTTCATCATCTCTTTTTCCATTTGATGAGTGCATAAAAGATGTTTTAATAGCTTTTAAATATTTACCTTTTTCTATTGGAAGTAGTGCAAAAACTTCAGGTTCATAATTTGTCTCTCTAAATGGTGCTGAGTGCTTTGTAGTTTGCCAAAATGACCTTTGCGTATAAGCAAGGCTAATTGTTTCATCAAAGCCAAAAAGGTTGTATGAAAGTGGTTTTTCAACACTTAATTGGAAATTTGTTTCAAAATTATGTCTATCTTGAATATTATTAAAAGTGTAAGATGCAGGTAAAAAATAGTTCTTTTTATATGGATATATACCAAAATCTTTTGTTATAACTTGTTTTATATTTTTTTTGGTATCTTCATCTTCTATATTTTTAATCTCTCTTTCAAAAAAGGCTTTTTTAATATTTGCAAAATTCTTTTCTTCACTATTTGTAATAGAATCTTGATTTATATTTTCAATATATTTTGATGATTCTAAAGATCTGTTTGCAATATATTTATATAAAAGCATTGCTTCTTTGTAGTTTCCCTCATTTTCAAGCATTTTTGCTTTTTCTAAAAGCTCATCAAATTCAGCTGAAAAAGCTAGAGTTGCAATAAAAAGAAGTAAAATTTTTTTCATAAATATAACCTTGATAAGTTTAATAATTTTTTTAATATTTAGTTTAGCTAAAAATTGGTTTATACTTTATAAAAGCCAATTATAGGTATAATCGCACAATTTTTAATAAAAAAGGTAAATAAATGTTAGTTGCACCATCGATTTTATCGGCTGATTTTGGAAATTTAGAAAGAGATATAAAAGCTATTTGTGATGCTGGTTGTGATTTAGTTCATGTTGATGTTATGGATGGTCATTTTGTACCAAATTTAACTATTGGACCAGTTGTGGTTGAACCAGTTGCAAAAGCTGCTACAAAACCTCTTGATATTCATTTAATGGTAGAAAATAATAATTTCTTTGTAGATTTGTTTGCACCATTAAAACCAAAATATCTATCTTTTCATCTTGAAAGTGAAAAACATCCACATAGACTTATTCAAAAAATAAGAGGTCTTGGAATTAGCCCTGCAATTGTGTTAAATCCACACACAAAAGTTGAAGATATTGAGTATTTACTTCAAGATCTGGATATGGTTTTACTAATGTCTGTAAATCCAGGTT
>CANRCH010000172.1 GCA_947629065.1 uncultured Aliarcobacter sp. | reverse complement strand
CTTATTGATAATTATATTTGTTTTATTTATAGTGTAGAAATTGCAATATTTTCTATTCTTTTTATATTTGTACTGGGATATTTTTTGTGTAGAGGTAATAAAATAAACTACAAAGAAAATTTAGACAGCAAGTTATTTGATGATGATATATATGAAAAACTAAATAAAAATAAAATAGACGGAGTAAAAAATATTATAGAGTCATACAAAAGTAATAGGTTTTTTTCTTTGGCTTTAATAGGAATTTGGGGAAGTGGTAAAAGCTCTTTTTTACATGCACTTAAAACAAATATAAAAAAAGACAAAGTAATAGAATTAAATGTATGGAAACTTGAAAATATACAAAATATACTTCAAGAGATAGAAAAAGAGTTTGATGATATTATATTTAAATTAAATAAAAATGGATGGATTATTTATCATCTAAAAAGTATTTTTGTAAAGAATTATTTCTCTGTACTATCTAAATATTTTTTAGAAGATAAAATAAATATAAGTCTTTCATTTTCTCAAACAATACAAGAGTCAAAAATTAGCTACAACAAGCTATTAAAAGAGAGTTTGCAAGATAAAAAAATAGTTTTGATGTTAGATGAAGTTGATAGACTTGATAGTGAAGAAGATATTTTAAATGTTTTTAAAGTTATCAGATATCTAACTTCATTTGATAAGGTTTTTACAATTACAGCACTGGATATTGACAAGGTAGGTGAAAAAGTAGGATTGGAATACACTCATAAAATCTTTAATTCAAAATATACAATACCTATTGCAACTAGAAGTGAAATACATGATTTTTTAAAAGTAGAGATATCTAAAAAACTATCAAGTTTTATAACTAAAGAAAATTTTGAAAAACTCTTAAGAATTAAAGTTAAAGATAAAATATTAATTGATTACATTAATACATATAGAGAGATAAAAAATTGTTATAACGATACTTATATCTTATGTCAGAGTTTGGAAAATGGAAATAAAAATTGGAATAAGTATATAGATTTTGAATTTATTTTTATTTTAAATCTTATAAAATCTTTGAATTTTGATTTTTATATTAAGATAATGAAAGATAAAACTCTTACAAATCTTGTATTAGGCGAATTGTTTTATAAGAAAATTACATTATCTTCAAACTAAAGAAAAAGATGAAAAAGTTTATATAGAAAATATTAAAGATTACGAAAAATTTGGTGAAATAATTGAACTTTATACTGTTTTATTAAGAAATAGAAATTTGGAACAATCATTTTATGTTTATGAACATTATAAAATTTATGATTATATGTTTACAGAATTGGAATATAAAGAGTTTTTAGAAGATACAAATAAAGCAAAAGAAAAATTTAATAAATTATCATATAAACCAGAAGAGCAAAAATCATTTATAATTTTTTTAATTTCACATATATATGGTGATGAGAAGATAGAAAATGTTCAAAGCATATTAAAAACTATAAAAGGGTTAATAATATCAAATGACGAGTATCTAAATCTTATTTATAGACTTTTAGAGAATTTTGATGATAGAGGTATTTCAAGAGAAGTTATTGAATATATGTTTAAAATATATTTTGAGAGCTTAGAGTTAGACACAAAAGAAGATAATAAAACTTTAATAGATTCTATAAATATAAATATCTCAAATATTTCAAATACAAAACTAAAATTTGATTTATATAAAATTGCATACGATTATTTTAAAACAAAAGATTTGCAAAGCGATTTTAAAGTTTCACTTTGTAATTCACAAAATTTAATTGAATTAAATAGCTCAGATTTTTCTCAATTTATAAAACTTATAGAATATTTAGGAGAAAAACCAGATAGTTTTTTTGAAGATAAGCAACAATATATGCTCTGGACAAACTATGACGATGCTTCTAGTATGATGACTCATTGTGGATATAGCGGAAAAGAGATAAAAGATATAATTTATAAAGGAAATTCAAATTAATGGAGCTATATTTAGGTTATCCAATTTTTATTTGGGAAGGATTGATAAATTTTGTTTCAGTTGTTGTAGCTGGATTAGTTATTGCTTTTATTACTACTTTTTATTTGAAGAAAAAAGATGAAAAAACTAGGGTAGCAGGGGTTATTTTAGAAAAAAGAGTAAATGCACAACATGAGATTTTACAATTTGTAGAAAGCAATACTCAAAAATTTGAAATGCTACAATCAGATGCAATTATTCTTCGTGAATTGATTTTGAGTCATGATTTGGAACTTCCTTATGATCCACAGATTCAATATGCTGATATTTTTTCATCTGTAGATAAATTTCATAAATTTTTCCATGGTTTTGAGAGTATTTTAGAAAAGCATAAACTGTGGTTAGATTTAAAAGTTAGACATCAAATGTTACTAATGAATTCTTATTTTGCATCAATTAATGCTATGTTAGTCTCTTTTAACCGTTTACCTTTGCCAAATGGAGTTAAACTCAATGAAGAAGATTTTGCTGTTCTTGGCAATAAATTGTTGTTAATTCTTGGTGCGGGACTTGATGAAGAGTTTAATTTTCTAGTTATGGATTTAGAGGTGCTTATGGTTAATTCTATTTATAAACTAGATTTAACTCGCCCTAAGAGTGGATTTTTTAGTAAGAGAAAAGCTAGTAAAGAAGTAAAAAGAGTTGAAAGTTTTTTATATAATGAATCTCTTCTTGGAGAATATATAAGAATTACACCGATTTTAATTATACAAATTTTACAAGCATATAAAAATATAGAGATAAATATTGAAGAAGCTATGGATTATTATATGAAAGTTGCTAATACTTCAGGAACAGATAAGCCACATAGTTTTCTATAAAGATAAATTTGAATATAATTAAGACTTTTAAAACAAAATAGAAATAATATATGCAAGGAACTAAAATGTACACAATATCAATTCAAAATAAAGTTTTACTCTTTAGAAATGGAGCATTAATAGGTGAAACAACAATTAAAAAAATTGAAGATTTTTGTATAGAACACAGTTTGCTATTACCTGAAGTTTGGGATGAAAATGATGATAATTGTAAGTTATTAATAAAAGAATATTTTGGAGCAAGAGAATAATGATACCATTTAACAAACCACCATATACAGGTAATGAAGAAAGATATGTTTTAGAGTCTATGAAAAATAGTAAAATTTCAGGCGATGGGGAATTTACAAAAAAATGTCATAAATGGTTTGAAGAGAAGTTAAATTGTAAAAAAGCTCTTTTAACTACAAGTTGTACTCATGCCCTTGAGATGGCTGCGATACTTCTTGATATAAAAGAGGGGGATGAAGTGATAGTGCCTTCATATACTTTTGTATCTACTGCAAATGCTTTTGTACTTCGAGGTGCAAAAATAGTTTTTGTAGATATAAGACCTGATACTATGAATATAGATGAGACAAAAATAGAAGAAGCAATTACTTCTAAAACAAAAGCTATAGTTCCAGTTCATTATGCAGGTGTAGGGT
>CANRCH010000171.1 GCA_947629065.1 uncultured Aliarcobacter sp. | reverse complement strand
GATGTTGAAAAATCAACTTTTTGGATTCAACACGATGTTAAAGAGGTTTTAGAACTTTACTGGATTTTATCAAACCATACTTCTATGGGACTACTTGAAAGAGCTCACTCTTATAAAGATAAAACTTCAAGAGGAATAGGTGCAAATCATGGGCTTTTTTCATATCCTGTTTTGATGGCTGCTGATATTTTACTATTTGATTCAAATATAGTTCCAGTTGGAAAAGATCAAATTCAACATGTTGAAATGACAAGAGATATTGCAAACTCATTTAATCACGCCTATTTAAAAGAGATTTTTACTCTTCCTCTTGCAAAAGTAGATGAAGAAGTTGCAACAGTTCCTGGAACTGATGGTGCAAAAATGAGTAAATCTTATAACAATACAATTGATATGTTTACAAGTTCAAAAACTAGAAAAAAACAAGTTATGGGAATAGTTACAGATTCAAAAGAGTTAAATGAAGCTAAAGAGTGGGAAAATTGCAATATTTATGCTATTTCAAAACTATTTATGAATGATAGTGAATTAAAAGATTTACAAAAAAGATATGAAACACCAGGTGAAGGTTACGGGCATTTTAAACAAACTTTACTAGCAAAAATAGAAAACTATTTTGCACCTTATGAAGAAAAAAGAGAGTATTTTTCACAAAGACCAAAAGAAGTAAGAGATATTTTGGAGTTTGGAGCAAGTAAAGCTAGAAAAATTGCAGCTTCCAAAATGGAGCAAATAAGAGATGTAGTAGGATTAATTTAATCCTGCTTATCTTTTTTTTCATTATTTTCTTTGTTTGTAATACTTAAAAATATATTTGGTTCTCCTACTATATAAAAGTTTTCATCGCTATCTTTTGTAAAACCTTCAGGTCTTAACATTTTATTTAAACCTTTAAATCTTTCTAAATTTAAATACTTTTTAAAGTCAATTTTATTATCAACTCTTGCCAACAGTCTTGACTCATCACTTAAAATATAAAATCTATTTTTATACTCATCAAAATGAATAGCAGAAAAATCTCCTAAATAGTAGTTATTGTTTAATAACTCTTTTTTCTCTTCAATTCTTATTAAATCATTATTCATAAAACCTTGTACAGTAACTATCTTTTTTGGTAATTTTTCATTCACCAAGTAAAATGTATCTGTAAATCTATCGTATGATATACCTTCTAGTCCAAAGTTTTCAAAGTTTCTTAAATCCAATGAAAATGTTTTTATGCTTTCAGATATATCTATAAGATTTGTATCTTTTCCTATTTTTACTACATAAAATGCACTATGTTCTTCATCTAATACTGCAAATAAATCATCTTTTATATACGTTAAATCTTCAGTATCATTAAATCCTTTTAAATCTATAACTCTTAAAATATTACCTTGTTTATCTAGTTCATAAATATCTCTTGGAGAGTTTGTTATAGCAAAAAGTGTATCTGTTTTATCATTGTAAGTAATTCCAGAAAGATTTTTTTTAATCTCATTTATTTCAATATGTTTGGCTTGGAAATTATCTTTATTTATCAAACTATCTTTTTGAGAAGATAGTTTAAATAAAATTTTATCATTCAAATCAAAATAGTGTAAAATAAAAAATAGTGTAATTATTAAACAAGAGAATAGATAAACTATTTTCTTCATTTAAATCTATTTTACTTTACAAATAAATAGCAATTTATCACTATCATCTTGTGTATATAAAAAAAGTTCTTTTATATTAACTATATCAAAGCCCAACTCTTTTAAAAACTCTTTTAGATAGTTCTTTCTGTAAAACTCTTGCACAATTTGTGATGAGTTTTTTCTATATAGTTCTTTGTTTTTATCATCTTGTTTAAACAAATAAAAATCTGTATATAAATATGGTTTTTCAAAGTTTGATTCAAGTGCTATAAACCTGTCTTCAAACTCTAAATTAATACTTCCTTGTGCAATATTTTCAAAAGCATAAAGGGTATTTACATCAAAAATAAAATATCCATTTGGGTTTAAAACATTTTTAATATCAGAAAAAAACTCTTTTAAATCATTTTTTTTTACAAAATTTACAACATCAAAAATAGCAACAGCACAATCAAACTTCTCTTTTATCTCTTTTAATTCAATATTTTGTGCATTTAGGTCTTTTTCTTTACAAACATCAATTTGAATTTTACTTTGATCAATTCCTAAATAATTTAAGCCATTTACTCTTAAATTCTCTAAAAAATAACCTCTTCCACAACCAATATCCAAAACATTATCCAAAGAATTTTCCATAATAAATCGCATAAACTCTTTGTGTAAAGCGTAAGTTGCTTCCTCTAAATCTAAATAAGGCTCTATTTTTGCGTATAAATCTAAGTTTGTCATTATAAATATTTTTCTATTCTATCTTTTAAATCAAAGATTAAATCTTTTTTTGCATAAAATGAGTTTTTATTTACTATTAAGTGTGCTGAACTCTCCATTATTGTTGGTCCCACTTCAAGTCCATTTTGCTTCATTGTTTCACCAGTTTCAACAATATCAACAATACAATCACAAAGCCCAACTAAAGGTGCTAGTTCAATAGAACCATAAAGTTTGATAATCTCAACCGCCATAGCTTTTTCTTCAAAGAATTTTTTCGCTATTTTTTCGTGTTTTGTTGCAATTGTGATTTTACTTTTATCAAAATTTAAACTCTCACCAGCTCTTAAACCAAAAGCAACTTTACACTTCCCAAGTTTTAAATCAAGTAGTTTTATTAAGTCGTACTCTTTTTCTTCCAAAACATCAAGCCCAACAACTCCTAAATCAGCAGCACCGTGCATAACATAAGTTGGAACATCTTGGTTTCTTACATTCAAAAATTTAAATCCACTTTTTTCTAAAATTAGTTTTCTGTCTTCAAAAACAAACTTTTCATTAAAAGCTTTCTCAAATCTATCAAGAGTTTCATCGGCAATTCTACCCTTTGGCAATGCAATTGTTAGCATCTATTATCCTTCTCATATTCTCAAATATTAAATCTTTTTTATATGTACAATTTTTAAAAAATTGACTTAAAAGCTCCCCATCTCCGCCAGTAATCACTATATTTTTATCTTTTTTAATCTCATTTATTGGTAAGATTATAGATTTTAAAGTAGCATAGGAGATAGCATCTTTTGTTTGAAGCGGTATTTTATCTAAATTTATATTTGATTCTAATTTTTCTTCCAAAACAGGTGAAATATCTTTGTAGGCATTTTTTATGCTTTGAAGCCCTAAAAGTATAAAACCACCAATATGAGTAGAATTTTCTATAATATCCACAGTAATAGCACTTCCAGCATCTATTATTACGGCATTCTCAAAAAATAAACAAGCTACAACTCTATCAATTCCCATGCCTTTATATTTCGTTTCAAAGTTTATAAACTTCTCTAAATTTTGTGCTTTTGGGTTTTTTTCTAGTAATTCTTGCTCTTTTATTTTGTTTACACTTATATAAAAAACCTTATCAGAAAAACTAGG
>CANRCH010000170.1 GCA_947629065.1 uncultured Aliarcobacter sp. | reverse complement strand
AAGTTTTATTATATTTTATTGCATTTGAGAAAAGATTATTAAATACTCTTATAAAATCATCTTTAAAAATTTTAAAGCTAAAATTATCATCTAAATCAAGAATTATTTCAAGCTTTTTCCTTGAAAATAGGGCTTCAAAACTATCAATTTGCTCTAAAATTATTGGTTTAAGTTCTAAACTTTCAAGATTATCTCTTTTTTTGTCATCCAAGAAAAGATAGATTAAATCTTTGTATATTTCACTTATTCTATTTGCACTATATTTTATTCTATCCAGCTCTTTTTTACTCATATTCTCTTTGAATTCACTCATAATAATAGCACTAATTGGTGTATTTAACTCGTGAGTTGTATCTTTTATAAAGTTGTTTAATTTAGTTCTTTCCTCTTTTATTGGCTTTAAAAAAAGTCTTGCAAGATAGATTCCAACTAAAGATATGATAGAGTAAATAAGGATGAAAATTAAAATAATATTTAAAAAAAGATTATCTATTTTACTTTTGATATTTTCACTTTTTATTGCAATATACCAAATATTTTGGTGTCCTACTGTTGAATTATCTACTAAAATCATAGAGTTTTTATCATACAAAAAGCTACTACTTAAATCTATATTTTCATTTAAATTACCAAAAGATTTTTTTCCATTAATATCATAAAAAGAGATTAATAAAGAGTCGTTTTCTAGATAATTGTCTTTGTTAAAAAGTGAATTATTCATATGTGAAACTATAATTTCATTTGAAGTTTTTGCAATAATATTTTGAAGATTTGATTTTTCTAAATCAATATATAGTGTTTTTTCGCTTTGAAAATAGAAAAATAGGGCAAGACTAAGCAAAATAAAACTAGAACCCAAATAAAGGCTTAAAAAGCTATAGAAACTTCTTTTTTCACTACTTGTTAAATCTATATCCAACTCCTCTTGTATTTAAAATCTTATCTTCACCAATTATTTTTCTTAAACTCTTTATATAGGTTCTAATTGTTGAAGCATCTATGCTATCTTCATAAGCCCAAATATTGTTTATTAACTCTTCAATACTTACAGTTTTTTCACTATTTATTAAATAGTTTAAAATCTCTGACTCTTTTTTTGATAGTGAAAAGTAGTTGTTATTTTTTATAATTTGTAAATTTTCTTTATCAAACTCTATATCTTCTTCTATTTTATATAGTTTTTTATCAATATTTAGTAGTTTTTTTAGATTATTTATTCTTAAATCAAGCTCTTTTAGTAAGAATGGTTTTTTAATATAGTCTTGTGCCCCACTTTCAAAGCCTTTTTGCATATCTTCAATCATATTTAATGAAGTTATAAAAATTGCAGGTGTAGAAATACTATTTTCTCTTAGCTCTTTTAATAGTGTAAAGCCATCAAAATATGGTACATTTACATCAAGTAAAAGTAAATCAAAGCTATTTTTATATAGTAAATCTTGTGCTTCTTTTGCATTAAAAGTAGTTGTTACAGTATTATTTTGTGATTCTAGGTGTTCTTGTAGAATTTCATTTAAGATTAAATCATCTTCAAGTAGTAAGATTTTCATTTGAAGTTTTAAATAGAGTAGGTGGTTAGTAACCACCTAATAAAGAATTAGAAGTTTCTTCTAGGTCTACTCTCTCTTGGTCTATCTTCTTTTGGTTGAGCTTCATTAACTCTTAGAGTTCTACCTTCTTGCTCAGTTCCATTTAGACTTTCAATAGCAGATTTACCAGCATCAGCACTTTCCATTTCAACAAATGCAAAACCTTTTGATCTTCCTGTCTCTCTATCCATAATAACTTTTGCGCTTTTAACTGCACCAAATTTTGCAAATATTGCCTCTACACCTTTATCATCCATTCTGTATGATAAATTTCCAACATAAATGTTCATATTCTAATCCTTTGAAAAAGTTAGGCATTATGCCTTAATTTTTTTCAATAATCAAGAGTTTTGGAAATTTTTTTCTAAAGCTTTTGAAATTCTTGATTTACTCTCTTCAAAACCAAGGATAAATAGGATGTCATAAACAGATGGTGCTTGAGTAGTTCCTGTTAATGCTATTCTATTTGGTTGGAATATTTGAGGGAATTTTAACTCTTTTGCTCCAATAAATGGAAGAGTTAGCTTTTCAAGCTCCTCAACACTAACAAATGCATCTTGATTTTGTGAAAGAAGTTCTAAATACTCTTTTAGCATAGGAATTGAATCCTCTTTTATAAACTTCTTAACTCCAGCTTCATCATAAGAGTTTGGAGTATTCTTGATTGTTAAAACAGCATCTTTTAATTCAAGTAAAGTAGTTGCTCTTTGTTTTGATAGATTTAAAATTGCATCTTTTTTTGCAAAATCACTTAAATCTAAATCAAAAAACTTTAATTCATCAATTAGTCTTTCATTTGACGAATTTTTAATATATTCACTATTTAACCACGAAAGTTTCTGTGAATTATAAGCTGATGCTGATTTATTTATATTTTTTGGATCAAAAAGTTCTAACATTTCATTCATAGAAAAAATCTCTTGATCTCCATTTGACCAACCAAGTCTTACAAGAAAGTTAAGTAGTGCTTCAGGCAAATATCCTAGTCTTTTATAATCCATAACATCCATTGCACCATCTCTTTTTGATAGTTTTTTACCTTCAGGGTTATTTATCATTGGAACATGGTAAAACTTTGGAATTTTAAAACCTAATGCTTCATAAATAACTATTTGTTTTGGAGTATTTGATAAGTGGTCATCTCCTCTTATTACATCTGTCATTTCCATTAAAGCATCATCAATTGTTACAACAAAGTTATAAGTTGGCTCTCCATTACTTCTTGCAATTACAAAATCATCAACAAAAGATGCATCAAATTTCATATCACCTTTTACACCATCTTTGAATCTAATTTCACCTGTTTTTGGTGCTTTTATTCTAATTACTGGATTTGCACCAGCAGGTATTTCTGGAAGAGTTTTTCCCTCTTCTGGCCGCCATGTTCCATCATATCTAGGAGTTTGTTTTGCTGCTTCTTGAGATGCTCTTAGAGTTTCAAGCTCCTCTTTACTCATATAGCATTTGTAAGCATTTCCATTCTCTAGAAGTTTGTTTATATACTCTTTGTAAATATCCATTCTTTTTGATTGATATTCAACTTCTCCATCATAGCTTAAACCTACCCATTCAAATGCATCAATAATAGCTTTTAAAGCCTCTTCATTGTTTCTTGCACTATCTGTATCTTCAATTCTAAGTCTAAAAACTCCACTGTTTTTTCTAGCCCATAAATAGCTATAAAGTGAAGTTCTTAATCCACCAATATGTAAATAACCAGTTGGACTTGGTGCAAATCTTGTTACTGTCATCTTATTTCTCCTCATTTTTGTTATGTATATAAAATCCTATTGCAAAGCTAATTACAACTATTGCTAAAAATATCAAAAATATTATCTCAAGAGTTCCCATTTAACTCCTTCTCTTTTAGTTGCCCACAAGCTGCACTAATATCTAGCCCTTT
>CANRCH010000169.1 GCA_947629065.1 uncultured Aliarcobacter sp. | reverse complement strand
ATATCTTCAAGAACATCAAACTCACTTCTTCCAGTGTCTCCATGTTTTCCTAAATCTGAGTTATATCTGATTATTTCAACATCATTAATATTATTTCCTAGCTCATTTTGAAGATATTTTAGTGGTAAAATTGCAGCTTGTGCTGAATCAGCACTTCCAAGACCAAATTTCTTACCTTTTAAATCTTGTACACTTTTTATACCAGTTTTTGTTTTTGCTATAAATACAGATTTAAAATCAATATCTGTATCTCTCATAACTAAAGCTTTTGCTTTTTTATTACTTAGTTCATAAGTTCTAACCCATGCCACATTTGTATTCCAAGCAATATCAATTTTTCCACTTAAAAGATACTCAATTTGTGCTTCATAGTTTGAAAAAAGAACATAATCAAGTCTTACACCTCTATCGTTGAAATAATCTCTTATAATATCCCAAATTGTAACAATCTTTGGATCATAAGCTACACATCCTACAACTATTGGTTTTTTACTCATTTTTTCTTCCTTTAAATAATATCTTGATTTGTAATAGCTTTTCCAAGCCAAGTTGTAAGTACATCTGTACTTGGTGCCATAACCTGTGCTGCCAAAGAATCTCTTAAAAGTCTTTCAATTGTAAGTCTTTTTGCATAAGCAGTTCCACCACCAATTTTCATGGCTTTTGTACAAACATCAACTGCTAGTTCAGATGCATTTAATCTTGCAGCTATTACATTTGCTAAAGCAGCAGGATCAGCTTCAATCACACTTTTTGCAGCACTAAGAGTGAAAAACTTAGCACTTGTAGCTTTTGTATAAATATCTGCTAAATGGTTTTGAACTGTTGGAATATTGCAAAGACTTGAATCATCACTATATTTTCTACTCATTGAGTATTCTGTAATAGTATTACAAGCATTTAATGCAACTCCACTATAAACAGCAGCCAATCCTATAATAAAAAATGGACCAACACTATTCATAATCTGCTCCAAACCAGTTCCAGCATCTCCAATTCTATAAAAACTATCAATTTTTACATCTTTTAAGTGCATTGGACAAGAGGCATTTCCTCTCATTCCTAAACCATTCCAAGCACTATGCTCAAATGTAATTCCAGCTAAATCTTTTGAAACTATCCAGTTATCTAAACCATCAGCTTCAACAGAGTTTGCATCTATTAAATAATAATCAGCATACTGTGCCGATGTTACAAAGCTTTTTCTTCCATTCATTTTTAAACTATCTTCATCTTTTTCCACTTTTATCTCTGGAATATAAAAGTGAGTTCCTGTTCCACTTTCACTATAAGCTAAAGCAAGCATTACTTCACCATTTGCAATTTTTGGTAAAATCTCTTTTTTTAACTCATCACTTCCATAAGTAGCAAGTGTATTTGTTGCAACATTATGCATCATATAGCATAAAGCTGTAGTTGCACAGTAGTTTGCAAAAGCTAATATCGTTTGAGTGTGCTCATATATTCCTAAGCCCATTCCACCATACTCTTTTGGTACAAGTAAAGCAGTTAGTTTTTTGTTTTTTATAGCTTCAAAACTCTCTTTTGGGAATTTTGCTTCACTATCAACAGCATTTGTATATGGTGCAATATTCTCTTTTGCGAACTCTAACATTTCATTATATAAATTTGACATATTTTTCTCCTACATAAAATTTGGTGTATGTACTTTGGAAATATCATTTGCTAAATCCTCATCCATACCTATATTAATCAATCTTTTAACTCTATTCTCACCCATTTTTTCTTTTAAATCTTCAACTAAGTCAAAACCTCTTTTATAAGCATCTGGCTCATCGCTTCCACCTGCAAGTATTGCCAAAGCTTCAAGTAGCATAGATGACTCTCCATTTATCTCATCCATATACTCTTTTCTTTTAAATGCTGTATTTTTTAGTGCATTTATTCTATTTGGGTTTTGTTCAATTGCTGATTTTACATGCTCAATTCCATAGGCAACATGTCGCATCTCATCTCTTTTTGCAAGTTTTATTATCTTTCTTGTAGCATCATCAGGCATATATTTTTCCAAAAAGCTAAGTAAATCTACAAAAGTTCCTTCACCCATAACATGAAGTAAAAAAGAACTTTTTAGATAATCATCCTCTTTAAATAGTGAAAATAAAGAACGCTGAGTAACTTCACTTGAGTATTGAAACCCGCCACCATTTGCATTTGCTCTTTTTGTAAAAACTTCAATATGCCTTGCTTCATCATTCATTAAAGATGATAAAAATAGTGGCACTTCCATATAATATGGATTTATTTTGCTTATAAATTTTGCTGGAATATATAGTGCTGAAAACTCATTTTCAACTAAATATGTCATTATTTGACAAATAGCTTTTTCTAAAACTGGATTAAACTCAGGAATTTCATTCCAAGGAATATCTGTTGTTGCATTCCATTGTAAATTTTTTCCTTCTTCATATAAAACTGAGATTGGGTTTGACCAAACTTGTTCCTTAAAAGATAATTCAAAGTCATAAATAGGACTATTTTCTTGAGCTATAATTCCTCTTGTTAAAAGTCCATTGTTTTCTGGTGCTTTAATTAATATTTCATCACTTAAGTTCAAATCTTTTAGCTTTGGATTTGATGATGAGATTCCTTGCATCTTGTTTCCCCATGATGCTTTTTGTAAATAACTATTTTTTACTAGTTTTTGTATTTTATACGAGTATTGTTGTTTTAAATTTTCTCTTCCTAAATATAAATGACCTCTTAACTTTGCCCAACCACGAAGTTCTGTTTCAATATTTGCTTTTTGTGAGACAATTTCTATAATTTCACCTTGATTTGATAGTAAAAAACTGTTTTCTAGTCGTAAAAATAGTGCTTTTGAAGGTGGTAGATTTCCTGTAAATATAGATACAGTGTGATTGTAGTTAATCAAAATGAAACTCCAAAATTAGTGATAATTTTGTCCATTCATTATAAAATTTTAAATAAAATAATTTAATGTGTGGAATCTCAACCTGAGACCTGTGAGTTTGATTTTAGCATAAGCAGTTTAAAGGTAAAGTAAAATTTACCTTTAAACTATATTTTAGATTAAAAATATTGCAAATGCGTATGTTGTTGCAAATGAGATTAAAATTCCATATCCAACTATAGCAGAACTTAGTCTTGGTGCAAGTCCTGCCATGGCAGCTATTGCACCAGCTGTTATCATTGGTGCCATTGCAGCTTCAAGAATAGATACAGTTGCTGCTAAACTATCCCATGCAAAAATTTTACAAATAATAATTGCAACAATTGGTGCAAAGATTAATTTTACAAAAAGTGCTACTGAAAAAGGTTTTATATCCTCTTTTGGAAGTTTTAATTGTAGTTGTAATCCAGCTGCTACAAGTGCTACAGGAACAGTTGTAAGTGCAAATGCTTCAAGAACTTTTGTAACACTTGGATGAAACTCAACTCCCACAAAAAACAGTGCAACAATTAAGCATAAAAATGGTGGGAAAGTAAGAACTTTTACTGTAAGAAGTTTAAAAGTAACTTTTGTTTTACTTGTATAAAGGGATA
>CANRCH010000168.1 GCA_947629065.1 uncultured Aliarcobacter sp. | reverse complement strand
GTATCTCAAATGAAAACACAATAGATAATATGGTTTATAAACTCTATGATTTAACTCCTGATGAAATGAAAATTGTGGAAGGAAAATAAATGCTTTTTATGGATGTAAAAGACTTTTCCTTTAATGGTGAAACATTAAGAGGCTTTATTATAAAAGAGATTAATGGAGATCCTTTTGAAATTACTGATATTGTAGTGAAATTTCAAATAAATAGAGCTATTGTATTTGATATAGTAATAAATTTTCATAATAATGAAACAAATGAAATAGAGACAATAAAAGGAAGTTATTATAAATATGATTTTTTTGCAACTATAAAAAAAATAGAGAAAACAGGTTCAAATCATAAATTCTTACGATATAGAGTAATAATTGATTTAATAGAGTTCAGTAAAAAAAATGAATTTTTTATCAACTCAGATAAAAAATTCAATTTAGAGATAATACCTACAAATAATATGGTTTCTTATCTTGAAGAAATTGATAAAAGAGATTTGTTTATTTTTGAAGATATCTCTTATGATGAATACGATGAAAAATATAGATATCTAATAGAGTTAAATTCTTTAATCTATAAAACCCCTATTTTAATAGAAAAATTATATTTTTATAAAGAAGATATTTTAAATAAAGTTTTTCAAAGCCAATATATAAATGAAGGAATTATAAAAGTTTTAAATGAAAATTACTTTATCTACTTCAATAATTATTTTAATCTAAATTTAGAAAAATATTTAGATAATTATTTAAAACTAAAAAGTAAAGATGATTTAGTAAATATACTTTTGAGTCAATATTTAATTTATGATGTTTTTTCAGGTAAAGAAAAATATAACTTAAATGATATTTCAGGTTTTATTGATTTATTTGATGGAATATTTTTTAAATTGGATGGCACTTTAGAAAAAAAAGAATTTTTATGTTCTGAGTGCAATAAAAAAGTTAAAACAAAACAAAAATACAAATCCCTAGAAAAAAAAATTGAATATATTTTAGATTATTTAGAACCCGAATTAAAAAAATATGAAATAGATCAAACTAGAAATTTAACGAAAACACTAGCACATTTTAGAAATATGGTAAGACATCAAAATACTTATGAAGAATTTGATTTAGAAAAGCTTTTTAATTTTTCAAAAAATATATTAAGACTTTATGCATTAAGATATATATTAAATATGAACACAGAAGATTATAATATGGATAAAATATTGAAAGATTTTAATATATTTCCTCTGGTTTTACACAGATATAAATATCAAGAAAATGAGTTTTTATTGTATGATACAAATTTGAATAAAATGAATCGGAATTTTAAAACAGGCAATTTTATTTTTTCTATTTTAAAAGAACAAGAGTACTTTAAAAATGCAAGTCAAGAAGATTTTATCTATTTAGATAAAGAATCACAAGAAATTAAAAAAATATTCTTAGATAGGAATAAAAATATTGATTATACATTCTTAACTTTTGGAATAATAGTTTTTAATAAAGAAATATTAAAACCTAAAAATAACAATATTTATAAATTTGATTATACAGAGTTTAAAGAAAAAATCTTAGATAAAAATATTAAAAAAGAAGAAAAATAATGGCATATTTTCTTGGCAAATAGAAAACAAAAAGTGGAATTAATCCACTTTTTTGCTACATAAAATCTTTTTAATTCGGTTATTTCCAACCTCTAATATTTTATAGTTACAATCTTTATCTTCGATTGTTTCACCAACTATTGGTAATCTTCCTATTAGATTGAAAATTTTACCACCAATAGTTACAGATGATTCATTATCCCCAAAGTCTATATCAAAAATCTCTTCAACTTTTTCAATACTTACCATTCCATCAAGTTCGTAACTATTATCATCTAATTTTAAAATAGATTCATTTTTTGGATCGTGTTCATCTGTTGTTTCACCAATAATTTCTTCAAGAATATCATCCATAGTAATAAGTCCAGAAGTTCCACCATATTCATCAACAACTAAAGCTAGATGAATTCTACTCTTATTCATTCTTGTTAGAATATTTGAAATAGAAGTATTTTCTGGAACCATTATAATTGGACGAACAAATTGTGACATATCAATATCTTTACCTTCTAAAGCATAGTTTAGTAAATCTCTAGTATGTATCATACCTGTGATATTATCTTTTCCACCATGACAATACGGGTATCTTGTATGTCTTGTTGAAGTTAATCTTTTAATATTCTCTTCGATGCTTTTTTCAGAATTTATACAAATCATATCTTTTCTTGGAGTCATAATCTCTTTTGCAACTGTTTCAGAAAAATCAACTGCATTTTTGATAATTTCACTCTCAATTGAGTCAATATGCCCACCTTTAAAACTCTCATTTACAATAATTCTAAGTTCCTCTTCTGAATGAGCTAATTCATGTTCAGTTGCTGGTTTTACGCCTAAAACTCTAAGAACAGCAGCTGCAACAATATCGAAGAAATGAATTAAAGGATAAAAAATTATCCAAAAAATGTATAAAGGTCTTGCTATATATAAAACCATAACTTCAGCTTTTGCAATAGCAATAGATTTTGGTACAATTTCTCCAAAAACAACATGTAAAAATGTAACTATTGAGAATGCTAATATAAAACTAATAGTATGGAGTAAAACAGGATTATTTGCAAGAAAAGAGACATTTGATTCTATAATTCTAGCAAGAGCTGGTTCACCAATCCATCCCAAAGCTAAAGATGAGAAAGTAATTCCAAGCTGAGTAGCGCTTAGATACGTATCAAGAGAGTTTGACATTTTTAAAGCCAAAGAGGCACTTTTTTTACCTTGTTTTACAAATTCTTCAAGCTTAGTTTTTCTAACCTTTACTATTGCAAATTCAGAGAGAACGAAAAAACCATTTAAAAACACTAAAAATAGTGCAACAATCAACATCAAAATGGACTGTATATCGGGATCCAAATATTTTCCTTTAAATTTAAATTTCTTTAAGATTAGAAATATAAGAAATATTGACTTAATTTATGCTTTTTCCAAGCTTCTAATAGGACACCAAAATTTTCATTTTAAATATATAGAATCATATTATAATAGTTTGATTGTATAAAATAAACTGAAATATAATCTATGATTGCATAGATTTAATTAGTGCCTCAAGTTCATCAGCATCAAGAGTATCTTCACTTGCATCAATATTTTTTGCACTTGGAGCTAGATTATATTTACTCTTATCAATTCCATTATTTTCACAAACAAAATTCACAACTCTCTCTATTTTTTGCCTATGCAAATCTTGGTTTTGTAAGAGTCCATAAATATTTGAAATAAGATTTGAAAGCTTAGTTTTTTGATGATGTGCTAAATTTAATTCAATTAATAAATCATCTATGTTTTGAGTATTATCTAAAATAGATTGAGCATTATATTCAGACTCTTTTATCACTTCACATAGTTGTAAAATAGTATCTTCATAGTTCATTTTATTTTCCCTTGTTTTTTAGTTATTTGTCAAATCTATGTGTAAAATTTCAGTTATTAACTCTGTTGCATAAGAGCCTTTTGGAAGATAAAAACTTAACTCCATATGATTTTTGTCCTCTTTATAGTTAC
>CANRCH010000167.1 GCA_947629065.1 uncultured Aliarcobacter sp. | reverse complement strand
TTTAGAAGATCTTTTAGTGATGATTTAGATACAAATATGATTTTAGAATATACTATTCCTCTTTTAAAATCTGCTTTATTATCTACAAAAACAGCTATTTCTATAATAGATGAACAAGATGAGAAACAAGTAGAAGAGAAGTATAAAAGAGTTATTGTTGAAGAGAGCAAAACAGATGATTTGTATCTTATGATAGAAAAAAATATCTTAAAACTAATCACTAAAAAGCTTGATTTATCAAAAGAGTATTTTGACCTTTTAAGTAGTTTTAGAAGATTAGAAAAAATTGCAGATAGATCAGTTTCGATAGCAAGTTTATTACAGTTTGCAAAACTAGGCGGAGATATGATTCAATCTTAATTATGTGTGAAAAAAACTTTATAAAGGATGAAAAAATGAAGCATCTTAAAAAATCAATAAAAAAGACCCTAAAATATTTTAGTACAAATTTTGAAGTTTTAATTGCAACACTTATTTTTGTTACTATTATTCTTGCTGGATTTGATTTTTATAAGGCAATTATTTTAATGCTAGAGTTTATAGTAATTATGGAAGTTGTGAAGATGATTTCTGACTTTATAAAACAGGAAACTTTAAGGCTTAGATATGTTTTAGATATTTTTATTATCTTTTTAGTTAGAGAAGTAATTATATTATCAGCAAATAAAAATAAAGAGTACTTTGATATTATTTTTATACTTTTAGTAATATTTGTTTTCTTTATTTTTAGAATTTTAGCTATTAAATTCTCACCTGCAAGTGATAAATCTGAAAAGATTGAAAAAGTTGATAAAAGTGAAAAGAGTGATAAAAATGAGGTAACTCAAATTGAGCATTAAGACTATTTTAATTGTAGAAGACGAAGAGGATATTTTAGAACTTTTAGAGTTTACTTTGCAAAAAGAGGGATATGAAACAATAGGTTTTTTAAGTGTAAATGAGAATATAAAGAAAGTTTTACAAGAGGAAAAAATAGATTTAATACTAATGGATAGAAATCTAAATGGAGTTGAAGGTACAACTTTTATAAAAAGCTTAAGAGCAAGTTCTTATCAACATCCTGTTATTTATATCACTGCAAAAGATAAAGAGAGTGATATTTTAGATGGTTTTGATGCATTTGCAGATGATTATATTACAAAACCTTTTAGCTTAAAAGAGCTACTTGCTAGAGTAAAAGCTGTAATAAAAAGAACTTCAAAATCAAGTAATGATTTAAAAATAAAAGATATTTTATATAAATCTTCAAACAAAAGTTTCTATATTGAAGATGAAAAAATAAATCTTAGCCAACTAGAAACTAAGCTACTTTTAGAGTTCATAAACAACCAAGATATTCTTTTAACTAGAGATTATCTTCTTGAAACTGTTTGGGATGATTTTTTACAAACTCAAGAAAAAACTGTAAATGTGGCTATAAAAAGATTAAAAGATAAAATTGATCCAGATGGAAAAAAAGATTATATAAAAGCTATTCGTGGGGAAGGATATATATTTTGTTAAAAATTCACAAACTATTTTTTAGAAGTTTCTTACTTGTATTTTTACTTATGGTTTTTACTATTACCTTGATTGTATATTTTTGGTCAAAAAAGCTATATATTGATGATATAAAATCAAATTTAAGCCAAAATATTGATACATTTTTGACTATCTTTTCTACAAATGATTTAAATAATGCACAAAATATTGTAAAAGATTTAGGAAAAAAACTTGATTTAAGAGTATCTTTAATAGATGAAAATGGCTATTTATTAGCAGATAGTGAAGATTTAGAGTTGATTGAAAATCACCTAAATAGAGAAGAGATAAAAAATGCTTCAAGTATTGAGTTTGCTTCAACTTTAAGGTTTTCAAATTCACTAAAAAAAGAGCTTTTATATCTTGCAAAAAAGTTTGAACTAGATGGAAAAACCTACTATTTAAGAATGTCTGATTTTACAGATGAGATTTATTTTAATTTTCAAAAACTACTTTTTGAGATTATTTTCTATATTCTTATTTTTCTTTTTATTGCATTTTTAATAAGCTATATTTTAAGCCTAAAAATCAAAAAAGAGATGGATTTAATATTGAACTTTTTAGTAGATTTATCACAAAAGAAAAAAGATATAAGTCTGCACTCTAACTTTACTTTTGAGTTTAATAAAATTGCAAATTTACTTAGTAAAGTTGCAAAGAAACTATCAAAACAAGATGAACTAAAGGCAAAGAATAGTGCAAAACTAAAAGTTGCAAATAGACAAAAAGATGAATTAATTTCAAGTTTATCTCATGAATTTAAAAATCCAATTGCAATAATTTCTGGCTACAGCCAAACGCTGCTTGAAGATGAAAATATATCAAAAGAGTTACATAATAGATTTTTAAATAAGATTCACACAAACTCTCTAAAACTATCACAACTAATTGATAAACTAAGACTTAGTATAAAACTTCAAGAGAAGCAACAATCTTTACAAAAATCTGAAGTAAATCTTTATAAATTAGTAGAAAATTGTGCAAGTGATTTGAAATTTAAATATAAAGATAGAGAGATAATTATAGAAAAAAATGAAGTGTTTATTGAAGTTGATGAAACTTTGTTTTCTATAGTTGTTTCAAACCTAATAGAGAATGCTTTAAAATACTCAAGCAAAGAAATAGAGATAAAAATTGATAAAAATTCATTAAGCGTGATTGATTTTGGAATAGGCATAAATCAAAATGATATAGAAAAGATTGATAAAAAATTTTATAGAGCTTCAAGTAATGAGTGGAATAACTCTTTAGGATTAGGGCTTTTTATAGTTAAATCTATTTTAAAACTTCACAATTTTAGACTTGAAATAGAATCAAAAGAAAATATTGGTTCAAGATTTAGAATTTATTATTAATTTACACTTAATTTAAGCTATTCAAAAGGAATACTTAAATATTATTCCAACCTATTTAAGAAAAGGACTAAGACAGATGAAATTTACTCAAATGGCAAAAGCCAACGAAATCGAAAGATCTTGGGTAGTAGTAGATGCTGAAGGAAAAATCTTCGGAAGAATTATAACTGAAGTTGCTACTATTTTAAGAGGAAAAAACAAACCTTGTTTCACACCAAATGTTGATTGTGGTGATTATGTAGTAATTATCAATGCAAGTAAAGCTAAATTTACAGGTGCAAAGTTAGAAGCTAAAAACTACTATACACACTCAGGATATTTTGGAAGTACAAAAACACACAAAATGGCTGATATGCTAGAAAATAATCCAGAAAAGCTATATAAATTAGCAACTAGAGGTATGCTTCCAAAGACTACTCTTGGAAAAGCTATGTTAAAAAAATTAAAAGTGTATGCAGGAAGTGAACACCCACACTCTGCTCAAATTAAAGGATAATTGTAATGGCAAAAGTATATGCAACTGGAAGAAGAAAAAGAGCAATTGCTAAAGTTTGGCTAGAAAATGGAAATGGTCAATTAACTGTAAATGGTCAAACTTTAGATGCTTGGTTAGGTGGACATGAGTCAATCAAAAAAAGAGTTATGCAACCATTACAAGTAGCAAAACAAGATAGTTCAGTAAATGTTATTGTACAAACTCTTGGTGGTGGATATTCAGCTCAAGCAGATGCTGCTAGACACGGAATTTCAAGAGCA
>CANRCH010000166.1 GCA_947629065.1 uncultured Aliarcobacter sp. | reverse complement strand
ATTTGTATTTGCACTCTCTATTTTTCCATTTACAGTTAAATTACTATTTATATTTACATCTTTTAGATTTGATATTTCACCACTATAAGTTTGATTTCCCGTTGCATTAAAATTAACTTCACCATTTGTTAAAGCAGTTCCACTTATATCTCCATTGAACTTATCTTCAATATTTAATCTTCCATTATCAATTGTTGTATTGTTTGCTGTTGTTTCATCTTTAAATATAAAAGTTCCTTGATTTACTTGTAAATTTTCTACAAATACTTTATCTTCAAAAGTAGAAGTTGCATTGCTTGTATCTTTTATAGTTCCAAGAGTGGATGAACTAGTTCCAACTTGTTGTTTAAATGTAGAGTTCCCATTAATATTAATCGTTCCTTGTCCAGCTGAAGTTATTGTACTATCTACTATTACTCCATTTGCACTATTTGTAGGAGATAGTTTTAGTGTTCCTTCATCTGCTAGATGAATATTTCCTGGCGTACTATTTTTTTCACTAATTTGGTTTTTTAATTCCAAAGTTCCTTGATTTACTATTACGCTATCTATTGTTGCATTTGAACTTAAAGTTGCAGTTGAGTTATTACTTATAGTTAAACTATCTGCACTTACTTGGTCTTGAAAATTTACATTTGTTGAAGTAGAACTTGAACCTGTTGTTATATTATTAACATTTACCGTTGCATTTATATTCTGAAGGCTATTTCCATTTAATTTTAGAGTATCTCCAGTTATAGATCCAGCTGTGATATTTTTTTCAAATGTTGCATCAGAAGTTAAAGTAACATTACCTTGTATATTTACATTTTGTTTGATTAAGTTATTTCCATCTAAAATAATATTTCCAATACCTTGTGTATTTGTAATATTTGAATCTATCTGTTTTCCACTTGACAGTTGTAAAGTTGAAGAGTTTTTTAAATCTGTTGTAGCTGTGCTTATATTTCCAGTTATAATTTGAGTAGCTCCACTACTTAACTCAAGAGTTCCTAAACCACCTATATTTCCTACTATATCGCCTAGTGAATTTAGTTTTGAAGCATTTGATATAGTTGTATTTGTTGCTTTTATATTTCCAGTTGTAGTTGTTGTTCCACTATTTATTTTAAAATCTTTTAAAGAGCTTGTATTTCCAATATTTCCCGTTATAGTTTGATTCCCACTTCCACTCATTATAAGTGTTCCACTACCTTGTATATTTGAATTTATATCTCCATAAATATTATTTTGTGATTCAAGAGTTGCATCATTTGATATAGTAATATTTGACTCTAATCTTGCATTTGCTGTTGTTGTTCCAGATTTTACTTCAAAAGCACCTGATTTTACATTTTCTAAAAAACGAACATCTCCACTTGTAGTGATATTTCCATTGGTTAAATCAATATTTTTTGTGGCAATATTATTACCTAAAAAATTCAGATTTCCATTTCCAGCTACAGTTGAGTTTATATTTTTACCAGATGATAAATCTAAAGTTGAACTAATATTTGTATTAATTGCATTTACATCTCCAAGTGCTGTTACTTTAGTTCCATTAGAGATATTTAGCTGTTTTATAGTACTAACTGTTCCATCTATTATTTGATTGCTATTTCCTGTTAAACTTACTGTTCCATAGTTTGAACCACTTACTGAAGTGATATCTCCTTTGAAATTATCCTTTAATTCAACATATCCATCTAAATCAAATCTTAATTCTTCATCAACCTTAACATTTTTATCAAATGTTGCAGTTCCTGTATTATTCATAATAATAGTTCCAGCTTCAACATTATTTTGGAAATTAACATTATCTCCATCTAAAATAATAGTATCTTGCTCATCTAATTTTACAGTTCCTACAATAGTATTATTTCCACTCATAGCTATTGTAGTTGTATAATCTTTTGATGAATCTTGATTTAGATTTAAAGTAGTTCCTGTTACGTCACTAGCTTTTTTTATTCCTGTTGTTCCATCTTCAACACTGTAAAAAGTTACATCATCAGTTGATTTAGAAATATTATTTGCATTTGCATCTGTGCCAAAAGTTAGAGTTAAATTTAAATCAGAATTTGTCTCTTTTTGTACATTAAATCTATCATCAGTTACAGGGTCTATTTGCCCTTGAATAAATATTGGATTATTGTATGAACTATTAGCCCAAGATTTTGGATTTATTATTACATTGTCATTTGTAGTTTCTATTCTTGTGGCACTTGTCTTAGTATCATCATTCGTAGCTTGTTCTACAGTTAAAGAGTATGAAGTATTGCCATCAATACTTGTACCATTTGTTGTATGTTTAGGGTTTTTTAAAGTAACATCAACATCTGTAAAATAATCGGTTGCATTCCCATCAACTGGATATAAAATCAAGCTAGAAGCCAAAGCAATACTTAGGCTTAGTCCAATCTTTCCACCCTTTAAAATTCTAAATCTTGCATTTTCTACTCTAAAATGACTCATAATATTCTCCAAATAATCCATAAATAACATTTATACTAGCATATTTTTGCAAAATATTGTATAAATATTTAATATTATTTGAAGAAAAAATCAACTATTTTTAAGAAATGTATATTTATATCACTAAAAGTGTGATCTCCACCCTCTTCTAAAACTATTTCAGAAGATTCAAGCTTTGAAACTACATCTTGATAATCTATAATTTCATCACCTTTTTTCATAAAACACAAAATATTCTCAGGATTTTGTATAAGTGATACTTCGTAATTTTCAAGTGAATCTAATTGCTCTTTTGTTATTTCAAATTTTGAGCCATCAAAATAGTTTTTTATTAAACCAAAGGTGTAAAATCTATTTAAAGTTTTTTGTGGATTTAGTGCAGGATTTATTAAAACAGCTTTTAGATTATATCTGTTTGCTAGATAAAGTGCGTAAAATCCACCTAAAGATGAGCCTATTAAATATACTTTTTCACCCTTTCCTAAAGCAAACTCTATAAGTTCTTCAAGAGTGTGAATTGCTAGCTTTGGAATAGTTGATAAACTAGGAGTTATTAACTCATTTTTAAAATAGTTTTTAAACTCTTGGGCTTTTTGTCCAAAACCACTACTTGCAAATCCATGAATATATATAATCATTTTAACTCCTAAATATCTTAAATTATAGCAAACAAATTTTATGATATAATTTAACTATGTTAGTTTCAAGCGGTGCATTAAATATACTTTTAGCAAATAATAACAAGGTTTTAAATGATGTCTTAAAAGAGGCAGATAGCAAAACGCTTGAAAATATGGTAAAAAATCAAGAAACAAGTGGTGAATCTCAAACTAAGCAACTAAATCCAAGTTCTGCACTAAAAGAGCTTTTTCAAAACCTAACAGATGGTACAAAATCAAATCAAACTATAGAAAACCTACTTAAAAACTCAAGCCAATTTAAAGAGTTAGGAAATTTCTCAGCAAATTTTGAAAAACTTTTAGATAGTGTAAAAAGTGATGAAACTTTACAAAAATTTCTTCCAAAAATAGAAAGTTTAGCAAAAAATATTGAGAATATTGATTCAAATACACTAAAAGAACAGATAAAAAACTCTGGTGTTTTTATGGAAAACAAACTTTTAAATAGTGAAACTTCAAAACTTGAAAAGGTTTTATCTCAAGTCTTAAATAGTTTGGATAGTTTAAAAAATATCGATAATCCAAAAGCAAAAGAGATTGTAAATCAAATTATTAGAGTTTTACAAAATATTCCACAGCAAACACAAGCTTT
>CANRCH010000165.1 GCA_947629065.1 uncultured Aliarcobacter sp. | reverse complement strand
CAAAAGATAAAGGAACAGGAAAAGAGAATAAAATTACAATCTCTGGAAGTTCTGGATTAAGTGATGATGAGATTGCAAAAATGGTAGCAGAAGCTGAAGCAAATAAAGAGAGCGATGCAAAAAGAAAAGAATTAATTGAGTCAAGAAACCAAGCAGATGCACTTTTACATAGCACTAAAAAAACTCTAGAAGAGAATGAAAATGTAATAAGTGAAGATGAGAAAAAAGCGATTATTGATGCAGCTGCTGAACTTGAAGAGGTTCTAAAAGATGAAAATGCAACAAAAGAGCAAATTGATGAAAAACTAAAAGTTTTAACAGAAAAATCTCATAAATTAGCAGAAGCTATGTACAAAAAAGAGGGTGAGCAAGGTCAAGGTGGACAAGCAAACCAAAAAACAAAAAAAGATGACGATGTTATCGATGCAGAAGTAGAGTAATCTCTACTTCATGCAGTTTCTTATAATAACTTTTATTACTTTTATAGTAGTATTACTTTTAATTTATATCTTTTTTAAATCAAAACAGAACCGTTTAATGCTATTACTTGGAGGAACTTGTCCAGCTTGTGGAGAAAAAAGAAGTAGTTTTAAAGATGAAAAAACAAATACAAATTTTACTTATGAAGTGATTTCGCAAAAACTTTTAAGAAATCATGGCTGCCAAGGGCTTAGTGAAGTTGAATTTACTTGCAAAAGTTGTGATTTAAAAGAGGTACACTCTATATCAAATTTAGGAAATTGTGGCTTATGAAAAAAGGTTTTGTATTAATATTGGCTTCTTTATTTTTCATTGTTGGATGTAGCAAAAAGCAAGAGAAAATAGAAGTTTTGCCACCAAAAATTGAGGAAAAAAAAGAGGAACCTATTGTTATTGAAAATATAGTAAATGGTATGCAAAAAGTTGGTTTTAATCAAATTGATGGTTTTTTTGAAGATGATTTAAATTATGCTTTAGAAGTTTTTAAAAAAGATTGTGAGAAATCAAAAAGATTTGATACTCTTAAAAATGTTTGCCAAAAAGCAAAATATGAAAAAGATGGAAGAAAGTTTTTTATTGTAAATTTCGAACCATATAAGCTTTATGATAGTCAATCTAGGGATAAAGGAACAATAACAGGATATTATGAACCACTTTTAAATGGAAGTTTAAAAAAGAGTGAAAGATATAAATATCCAGTATATAAAACCCCAAAAAACTTAATTCTTTCAGAAAGCAAATATTTAAAAGATTATAAAAAAAGAGGAAAAATTGTAAAAGGTAAAATTATGCCTTATGATACAAGAGAGCAAATTGAAAAAAATCCAAATAATCCAAATTTAGTTCCAATTGCTTATGTTGATGATAAATTTGATCTATTTTTCCTACAAATTCAAGGAAGTGGAAAAATAAAACTCGAAGATGGAAAGATTATTAATGTTGGATATGCTTCACAAAATGGTCATCCATATTTTAGTATTGGAACTTATATGATTGAAAAAGAGTACTTAACAAAAGATGAAATGAGTGTTCAAGGAATGAAAGAGTTTTTTAATAGAAACCCACATCTTGTAGATGAAATTTTTAATCTAAATAAAAGTTATGTATTTTTCAGAGTTTCAGATACAAGCGCAACAGGTGCACTAAATACAGTTTTAACTCCAAAAAGAAATATTGCAGTTGATAGAAGTTATATAGAACTTGGAATGCCTGTTTTTTTAAGTACAAAAAATCCTGTAACACAAGAACCACTAAATCAACTAATGGTTGCAGCTGATGTTGGAGGAGCTATTAAAGGTGAAATAAGAGCTGATTTTTTTTGGGGATTTGGTGATGAAGCTTTTAATTATGCAGGAAGAATGAAAGAAAAAGGAAAAATGTATATTTTAAAACCTAAATATTAAAATATAGTTGTTGTATTTTACATACAACAACCATTTCCACAACATGAACTAATTGGTTCATCTTTAAAAAACTTAATCACAAAATTATTAAACATCTCTTGAATTTCAAAACTGTGCTCTTTGCAAAATTTTGTATTCATATAATTTCTCATATCTATTGCTTTTAAAAGTGCTTCATCTTTTGATGCAAAAGTCAAATTATTTTCCATATTATGTTTTGAAAAACAAGAACATTTGTCTTGAACTACAATTTTATACAAGTAAAATCCTTTATAATAATATTTATTCCTAGCAAAATAGTAGCAAAAAAAACTTTTTAAAGCGATTTGATAAGAAAAAAAGGTATAATAAAAGCATATTTTTAAAGGAAAATAATGCATAAAACAAATTTGATATCACAATATTTTGGGAAATTTGCTTCAAAAGAGTTTCCAAGACCTATTCAAAAATTAATAAATGCAAGTTATGTAAAACTGATGAAACTTGACCTTAAAGAGTTTAAATCTTCAAAGCATTATAAATCACTAAATGCACTGTTTACAAGAGAGTTGGAAATAACAAGAGAGATTGATAATAGTGAAAATATATTTATTTCACCATCTGATAGTTTAATTACTGAAGCTGGAAAATTAAATAAAGATATAGCTTTACAAATCAAAGGTATGGAATATAGTGTAGAAGAACTTTTAACATATTATTGTAGTAGTAATTTTGAAAAACTTGAAGATGGAGAGTTTATGAATTTTTATCTATCTCCAAAAGACTATCACAGATATCACAGTCCAATAGATTTTAAACTAAAAAAACTTATTCATGTACCTGGAAAACTTTATCCTGTAAATTTAAAATATTTAAATAAAGAGTTTGAACTTTTTGTACAAAATGAGAGAGTTATAATAGAGTGTGAAGCAGAAGGAAAGCTATTTTATATGGTTTTTGTGGGTGCTTTAAATGTTGGACAAATGGTATTTACATTTGAACCAAGTGTTGAAACAAATAAAAATACAAGTGAAATAAAAGTTATTGAGTATGAAAATATTGAGATATCAAAAGGCGATTGCATGGGGTATTTCAAAATGGGATCAACAGTAGTAATGCTATGGGAAAAAGATTTTGTATCTTTAGAAGAGCTTTTAAATAAAGATGTAAGATTTGGTCAAAAGATTGCAAATCTAAAATAAATATGGACTCTAAACAATTTTTTAAGATTACCTCTTTTTTATTTATAAGTTTTATAGTATATATTATATTTTTTATTTTCTTTTTATCTCCAAAAATAAATGATTATTTAACAAATAAAAGTTTGGAGATATCAAAAGAACAATTTGAAAAACTTACTAGTATAATAAATAACGAATCTAAAAAATTTGATGATAAATATGAATTTCTAGAAGATATTAAACTTTTAGTTAATAGTTTAACTTTTGGAAAAACAGGTTATGTTTTTATTTTTGATGAACATGGAAAAATAATTTTTGACCCTAGTGGAGAATTTGCAGTAAATAGCTTTAAAGAGCTAAAACTCCCAGGAACAAATGAAAGATATCTATACAAAGAACTAAAAGAATATGCACTTAAAAATAAGCCTTTGGAATATTTCTGGAATAAAATAGAAGATCCATATAATTATAAATATAAAAAAATTTATTGGGTTAGTTATAATGATAGGTTTGGTTTTTATATAGCTTCTAATTTATATAAAGATGATTTTACAAATTATTCAAATAATTCAGACCATACAATTTTATATATATTTATACTACTTTTTATAATTCTTACATCAATTGGAATTTTTATTGCAATTAAAATTATTGCACCTTTTAATAAAATACTTTCTGAACTAAATAAGATAGATATTATTAAATCATCTGGAAATAGTATAAAAAATAAAGATAAAGTTGTATATTTTTCTAAACAATTTAACAATCTTATAGATGAAGTTGAATTAA
>CANRCH010000164.1 GCA_947629065.1 uncultured Aliarcobacter sp. | reverse complement strand
AAAATATTTTCAAGCTGGTTTGGTAAAAATGGTCTTGGAATTATAAAATCTCTTGATTTACTAAAAGATAGCTCTTCCGATGTAATTGCACCTAATTTTTTAGTATATTGCTTATAGCTGTTAAAATTATCATCAATATAAGCTTGATCAAGCACTATAAAATCAAACTCGCCATTTACAACACTTTTTTGCTGAACTTCCAAAACTATATTTAATCTTTTACAAATTAGCGTAAAAACATGTTCTACAATAGCAACTTCACTAATTAAAAGAAGTCTCATTTTACAATCTCCACTAAAGAAAGATTTTCAAGCTTAAAAACTCTATCACATCTAAAAGCTAGTTCATTTTCATGAGTTACAAGAATAAGCCCTGCATTTTCGTTTTTTATATATGAAAAAAGTGTTTCCATAACTATATTTGCTGTATCTTTATCTAAATTTCCAGTTGGCTCATCTGCAAAAATAATTTGTGGTTTTTTTGCTAATACTCTAGCTATTGATAATCTTTGTTGCTGTCCACCACTTAGTTCTCCAACTGCTTGTTTTAAAACATGTTCAATTCCTAAATTTTTTAAAAGATTATTATCAATCTCATTTCCACTTAAAAGTTTTGCAATTTCTAAATTCTCATTTGCACTAAATCCTCTAAATAAATAGTGTGCTTGAAAAATAATTCCAAAATCTTCTCTTCTAATTTTTAAAAGTTCATTTTGTTTTAAAGAGTATAAATCTTTACTTTTAAAAACAACTTTTCCATTCGTTGGCTTTAAAAGTGAAGATAAAATATTTAAAAGCGTTGATTTTCCACTTCCACTTGTACCTATAATTGCAATTGATTCTTGTTTTTGTAAAGATAAATCTATATTTTTAAATAGATTATATTCAAAAGTGTGAGATAAGTTTTTTGCCTCTAAAAGCAAAGAAGAAGCAAAGAGTGTCTCTTTATTTAAATTTTCACTCATTGCATTCTTCCTTTATATTTTTTACATAGTAATAACTATGAATTAGTTACCCATTTGTTTTGCAACTTCAGCTGCGAAATCTTCTTCTTTTTTCTCGATTCCTTCACCAAGTTCAAATCTAATGTAAGATGTAATTTCAATTGAAGCATCTACTTCAGCAATAGCTTGCTCAACTGTTTGTTTATCATTCATTACATAAGCTTGAGATAATAGTGCATATCTTGTATCTAATTGAGTATTATCAGTGATAAATCTCTCAATTTGACCTGGAATAATATTTGCCCAAATTTTTTCAGGTTTTCCTTGAGCTTTTAATTCCTCTTCAAATTTAGCTTTTGCATTTGCAATTGCATCATCTGTTAATTGAGATTTTGAAACAAAATCTGGAATTTTCTTTAATGGTTTTCCAAGTCTTACTAACTCATCATTTTCAGCTTCAATTTCAGCTCTAATTGCTTTGTTTTCACTTTCAACAAATGCAGGATCTAAATCTTTGTATGAAATAACTGTTGGCTTCATAGCACTTGCATGCATTGCAATATTTCTTAAAAGTGCAATTGTTTTCTCTTTTGCACCTTCAGCACAATTAGCCGCTAATAGAACTCCTGTTCTTCCAGTTACGTGAACATAACCATTTACAACTTGTCCATTTGCAACTTCAAGTTTTCTTGCAACTAAATTTTCTCCAATTGTAGCAATTTTTTCTGCTAAAAATGTAGGAAAATCTTGACCTGCAATTGATGAAGCAGCTAAAGCCTCAGCATTTTCTATTCCATTGTTTAGTGCGTGTGCTGTAATCTCTTTTGTAAGATTAATAAAGTTTTCATTTTTAGCAACAAAGTCTGTTTGAGAGTTTAACTCTAAAATAACAGCTTTTGTATTGTCACTATTTACTTCAATAGCAATTAAACCCTCAGCAGCAACATTTCCAGCTTTTTTTGCAGCTTTTCCAAGTCCCGCTTCTCGCAAAAATTGAACAGCTTTATCAATATCCCCACCAGTTTCGTTTAATGCATTTTTACAATCCATCATTCCTGCACCAGTAAGTTCTCTTAACTCCTTGATTAGTTGTGGTGTAACTGCCATTATTATGCCTCCTCTGTTGTAGTAGCTTCTGCTTCACCTTCTGCTACTGCTTCTTCAATAAGCTCTTGTGTCTCTTCAGCTGTTGGAGCAACAAACTCTTCACCAGCATTTTCAGCCATAGACGCTCTTCCTTCATTCATAGCTGCTGCCATTTCGTCGCAGAACAGTTGAATAGATCTAATAGCATCATCATTTCCTGGAATTGGTAAATCAACAACATCTGGATCACAGTTTGTATCAAGTGGAGCTACAACTGTAATTCCTAATCTTCTTGCTTCTGCAATAGCGATTTTTTCTTTAACTGCATCAAGAACAAACATCATATCAGGAAGTTTGTGCATCTCTTTAATTCCACCAAGGTATAACTCTAATTTCTCTTCTTTTCTAGTAAGCATTAAAGCTTCTTTTTTAGTTAGAAGATCTAGTTGTCCCTCTTCTCTCATTTTTTTAATAATTTCTAATTTTCTAATTGATTTTTTGATTGTTCCAAAGTTTGTAAGCATTCCACCTAACCATCTGTGGTTTACATATGGCATTCCACAATTTTCAGCAGCTTTTTTGATAGTTTCACTAGCTTGTTTTTTTGTTCCAACAAAGATCATTGTTTGACCTTCAGCAGCTCTATCTCTTACAACATTGTATGTATATCTGAAATATCTTAATGTTTTTTGTAAATCTATAATATAGATATTTTTTCTAACACCGAAAATGAATTTTTTCATTTTTGGATTCCATCTTCTTGTTTGGTGTCCGAAGTGTACACCACACTCTAATAGGTCTTTCATAGTAACCATGAGTAATTCTCCTTGAATTATGTTTTGTTTTATTTTTTATACAGGGTTTAGCCTCTGTGTCCCTTAATGCCAAATCTCTTTGTCACAACCCGTACAAGGATTGACACATGTGAGGTTCTAGATTTAAACTAATTATTTAAAAATAGAACGATGATTATATCTAAAATATATTTAATTTTTGTTTAATATATAAAAGTATAAAAACTAGAACTTTTATTCAAATATGGCGGTATTACACTTTGTTAGATTTTAACATTTAACAAATAAAGCTTTTCTCCCATCATCTTCTGACTTATTCAGTAGAACTAGATTCTTGACTACACAATAAGCATAGATATATTTTTTAGCTGAGAATATTTTGCTTAAGCACTCTCTGTTAGAAATTCTCTGTTCCAAAAAATGCTAAAAACAATTTCTTAGTTCCGAATCCTTCATCATCTTCTTGCTTCCCATCTCTTCGTCATACTTAACTTGCTCAGGGAATCTACTTTTTTTTATTACATACTTTTTAAAAAGTATGCCAAATCGAGACAAGAGTTGTTTTTAGGGATTTTTCCACAAAATTTCTATTTCCAAAAAAAGCAAAGTGTCACATGCTATTACAGTGGTATTGCATAAAGGCAATATTATTTTAATTTTCCAAAGGATTAAAATAATTGTGTTTGTTTAAATTCAAATTTCAGAATTAAGAAAAAACTCATCAATCATCTTTCGTAAAACTATAATAAAAACCAAGTAAGTTCTAATAATAAATAAGTAAAAAAGAGTAAATAGAAAAACTGGAAATAGAAAAACTGGAAATAAATAAACTGGAAATAGAAAAACTATAAATAAAAGCTAAGAAGAATCCATAAATAAAGAAGCCCTAAAAAAGGATAAAGTGGTATAAATAGGGGTAAAAAAAAGCCTTGCCTAAAGTACTTATGATGAGCTAATGAAATGATTAGCTTAAAGTAACTTAGACAAGGCGATTGAATTGTGATGTTAAATACTCAAGAGCTAGCAGTGACCTACGTTTCCACA
>CANRCH010000163.1 GCA_947629065.1 uncultured Aliarcobacter sp. | reverse complement strand
TAAAAAATCCTCAAATTTTCATTTAAGGATTTTTTATGAGTTGGGCTATACTTTTTTTAGCAGGTATTTTTGAGGTTTTATGGGCAATTGGGCTTAAATATAGTGAAGGTTTTACAAAACTAAATCCCACAATTTTCACAATTGTAACAATGGCAATAAGCATCTATTTACTAAGCCTTGCTTTAAAAACTCTTCCTCTTGGAACTGCTTATGCTGTTTGGGTTGGGATTGGAAGCGTTGGAGTTGTGATTGCTGGAGTGTTTTTATTTAGTGAGAGTGTTAGTTTAATTAGACTTATTAGTATTGCATTTATTATTGTAGGTGTAATAGGACTTAATATTACAAATAGTTAGGAAAAATATGTATTTAATAGATTTTGAAAATATAAATGTGGGATATGATGAAAAAATTGTTTTAGAAAATATAAATTTAAAGATAAAACAGGGCGAACACTGGGCAATTTTGGGTGCAAATGGAAGTGGAAAATCAACTTTGCTTAAACTAATTTTATCGGAAGTTCATCCAAGGCAAAATAAGCCATTTAAAAAAGAGATTTTAGGAAAAAGCAGATACTCTATTTTTGAACTAAAACAGCATCTTGGAGTTATTACAAACGATTTGCACAACTATTTTTTACAAAATGCATCTTATATGAGCGGTTTTGAAGTTGTTTTAAGTGGTTATTATAGTTCTGTTGGGATTTTTACTCATCAAGATTTCACAAATGAGCAGATTAAAAAAACTCTTGAAGTAATAGATGAACTTGAAATAACAAAGCTAAAAGATAAAAAAGTAGCTTCAATGAGCACAGGAGAGTTAAGAAAGTGTTTAATTGCAAGAGCATTAATCCACTCTCCAAAAGCTTTTATATTAGATGAACCAACTGTTGGGCTTGATATTAAAGCACAAGTGAATTTTATTGAGATGTTAAGAAAACTTAGCCTTAATGCTTCAATAATTTTGGTAACTCATCATCTTGAAGAGATTTTCCCAGAGATTGAAAATATTGCACTAATTTATAATCAAACAATATTTAAAAGTGGGAAAAAAGAGGAGATTTTAACAAGCGAAAATCTAAGTCATATTTTTGAGACAAATTTAGAAATAGACAATGATAAAGATAGATATTTTATAAGCAAAATATCTTGACTTATTAATCTTTGATATATTTATAGATATAATAATTATAGTTTTTAATAAAAGGAATATGTTTTGAAAGAAAAAAATTATATTAAAAAGATAAAAGATTACTCAATGGTTGGGGGACTTGGTGCTGTTTTAGTGCTAGGTCTTGTTGGATGTAATGACAATAATCAACAACAAAATCAAGGTGGTGGTTCAATATCAAGCGCAGCACAACAGCAAGGTGCATTTGTTGTAATTGAGCAAGATACAGCAGGAAACTACAAAATTGCAGATGAGTTTCCAGCATCAAAAACTACAATTGTTTTAAGAAGTCCAGATGGAACTGAAAGAATTTTATCTCAAGAAGAGATTGATAGATTGGTTAAAGAAGAAGAAGCAAAAATTGATGCAGGAACTTCAAGCCTTACAAATCCACAGTTAAGTGATGGTGGAATGGGGCTTGGTGGAGTTCTTCTTTCTTCAATTGCAGGTGCAATGATTGGATCTTGGCTTGGAAATAAACTATTTAATAACCAAAATTTCCAAAACCAAAAAGCAGCACAATATAAATCTCCACAAACTTATAGCAAATCTCAAAGTTCATTTAATAAACCAGCAGGAAGTTCTGCTGCAAACAGTAGTGCAAATAAAAAAAGTGGTTTCTTTGGAAACAAATCTTCAACTGCTGGTTCAGCAAATACATCTAGTTCAACAGGAGGATGATTTTGAAATTAGAGAAAATAAGCCCTTTAACAAATGAATACTTAGAAAGTATTGGCTTTGTTTGGCATACAGATAGCGATGATAGTTCATATATTGCAGATGAATTAGTTGTAATTAGTGAAGATGAAGCTGAAGCTTTTTATGAAGCTACAAATGAGCTTTATGATATGTTCACACAAGCTGGACAATATGTGATTGACAATGACCTTTTTCACGATTTAAATATCCCTTTCAATCTAGTAGAAGTTATAAAAGAGTCGTGGGAAAATGATGTTCACTGGCACTTATACTCAAGATTTGATTTAGCTGGTGGAGTTGATGGAAAACCTATAAAACTAATTGAGTTTAATGCAGATACACCAACTTCACTTTTTGAAACAGCAATTATTCAATGGGCAATGCTAAAGAAAAATGGCTTAGATGAGGAGAGCCAATTTAACAATCTTTATGAAGCTTTAAAAGATAATTTCAAAAGAATAATTACTCTTGAAAGTGATTTAGAAAAATTTGAAGAGTATTACAGTAAGCTTGGTTGGAAAATCCTATTTTCAAGTATTTCAAGTTCAAATGAAGATATAAATACTACAAAACTTTTGCAACACATCGCTAGTGAAGCTGGGTTTAATACTGATTTTGAATTTATTGAAAATGTACAATTTAGTGATGATGGAATTTTCAAAGGTGATGAGTTATTTGAGTTTTGGTTTAAACTTATTCCTTGGGAAGATATTGCTATTGAAGAGAGTGAACTTGCCCTACTTTTAAGTGAAATTATAAAAGAGAAAAAAGCAATTATTTTTAATCCTGCTTATACTTTAATCTTCCAATCAAAAGCATTTATGAAGATTTTATGGGATCTGTATCCAAATCATCCACTTTTACTTGAAACATCTTTTGAGCCCTTAAAAGGTAAAAAATATGTAGAGAAAAGAGCTTTTGGAAGAGAGGGAGCTAATACAAAAATAGTAAATGAAGATGGATCTATTGATACTCAAACTTCTGGCGATTATGATGGGTATAAAGCTATATATCAAGAGTTTGTAGAGTTTCCACAAGATGGGACTGGAAATTATTATCAAGCTGGAGTTTTCTACGCTTATGAAGCTTGTGCTTTAGGATTTAGAAGAGGTGGAAAAATTTTAAATAATATGTCTAAATTTGTAGGGCATATAATAAAATAACAATTATTTCGGAACAGGGATTTTAATCCCTGCCAATGGAAGCTTATCTTCAACACACAACAAAAACAAATACACAACCCGTCATTCCTTCGTAAGTAGGAATTTTTCATTTTGGATCTTAGTATCAATCACGAAGATGACGAAAAATAAATACACTTTTCTTTATTGTTAGTTATCATCCAAAACTTTGTGTTAGGCAGCAACTAAAGTCACCTGTTCCGAGTGTTTGTTCTCAACCATAACTTTATGTTGGTTTGCACCCAAAAATTTTAAATAATCTTTAGTTGAATTAGTGCAAGTAATATTATAGAAATAAGTGCTAAAGCTATCCCAAAAACTGCCTGTTTTGACAAATACTCTTTAAAGTAATATTTACCAATCAATACTCCTCCAATAATCACTCCTAAATTCATAGTAATAAAAACTAAAGTTGGAGAACTTGCAAATATTTTATGTGCTTTTATATAAAAATAGATATTTGAGAAGTTTAAAACTCCCAAAACTAAACCTAGAAAAATATATTTTATATTAAATCTTCCTTTAAAAAATAAAATATATAAAAGTGAGATAAGAGCTGAAAGAAAAAAAATAACAAAAAGAAGTTCAACAAAATTTATCTCTTTATTTGTAGCAATTAGTTTAAACAAAGTATCTACAACACCATATCCAACAAATACAGACACTAAATATATTATATTTTTACTGCTACTTTTAGCTTGTTCATTTCTACCTAATATTAAAAAAATACTAATAAAAGTTAAAATAATAACAAAAGCTTTTATAGTTCTAAACTCTTCATTAAATAGAAAAAAGCTAAATATTATTGGAATAATAAGAGATAATCTTTG
>CANRCH010000162.1 GCA_947629065.1 uncultured Aliarcobacter sp. | reverse complement strand
ATATTTTTTACTTCCCCTTCTATTTATTTTTACTTCATGTGCTTCAAACAAAAATAGTGATTTTGAAGCAAAAGACATTGTTCAAACAAATGGTGCAATTCAAATAAGAAAATATTTAAATGATATTGATAAATTATTATTAGAGTATCAAGTAAAATTAAATAAAAGAAATCCTAGCCAAAGCGATAAAGAGTTTGCACAAATCATCAAAAATGAGATAGAAAACCAAAAAGATAGAATAAAAGTAACAAATCTACTAAGCCAAGATTATACAGAATATATTGAAAAAGCCTTTGAAAAAGATGTAAAAAGAGCAAATAGAAATGAATATTTAATTCTTGGAATTTATAAACTAATATATGACGCATATAATAGAGATGAGAAAAATAACTTCACAGCACTATCTTATGATATAGAAAAAATGGAGAGAGCAAATGAAGCTTTGCAAGTTATTTTTTGGAGAGTAAAGAGCTATAGAAATATAAAAGGTGAGTATTTATATCTAACTTGGCAAAAAAACTGGCAAATTGAGCTTGAAAATAAATTAAGAAAAGGTGAGAAATTTAGTTCAGAACTTATTGAAAACTTAAGTTATATAAAAGAGAATAAAGAGACATTTTTTGAAGCATCAAATCAAAGTTTTGCACAAATTGAAGCGAATATTTTATATATAATAGATAAAACTCTAAGACTAAAAGGCTCTGAAGCTACAGTTTTAAGCACAGATGCTTTAAAAGCAATAATTCTTCTTCCATTTTAATTGATTTTAATTATCAAAGTGGATTTTTATTTGTTAAGGATAAATATCTATAAAATTAGATATAATAATGCCCAATTTTAAGGAGAGAATATGGCAAATAAAACGCAAATTGATGAATTAAAAGCAATTCTTTTAGAAAGAAAAGAGAACTTATCAAAAAGTATTCACGAAAGTATTGATAATATAGGTCAATTAAAAGACCAAGATTTAAATGATGACTTAGATTATGCTGATTTTGTAAGTGATTCTTTTACAGAAGGTATGATTGCGAATCATCAGTTAGATGAACTAAAACAGATTGAAGATGCATTAAAAAAGATAAACAATGGTACTTATGGAATTTGTGATATGTGTAGTGTTAATATTCCAATAGGCAGATTAAAAGCAAAACCATTTGCACGATATTGTACAGAGTGTAGAACTGTATATGAACAAGAGATGCAAAAAAGAGCAAAAAATTGATAAGAAGAGTTTACTTTTATAGTAACAAAACTCTAGATTTTAGATTTGCTCAAAATATTGAGGATTTTATAGTTGATGAACTTCCTGTAAAATTCTCAAATGCTGGAAATTTTCTAGTATTAAAAATAGAGAAACAAAACTGCGATACTTGGGAAGCTTGTGAAAAAATTGCACAATTTTTACAAATCTATTCAAGTGAAATTGGATACGCAGGACTAAAAGACAAAAGAGCTACAACTACTCAATATATAACTATTCCAAAAAAATATTCAAAAGAGTTAAAAAACTTTAGATTTAAAAACATTAAAATATTAGAGACTCATTTACATAATAAAAGATTAAATATTGGTGATTTAGAGGGAAATAGATTTAGAATAAATCTTTATGATGTAAAACAAGAAGATGTTTATCAAATAGAATCAATCATCAAGAAAATATCTAAAATAGGACTTCCAAACTACTTTGGTTATCAAAGATTTGGTAAAGAGGTAAAAGATAATCTTTTAAAAGCAAAAGAGTTGCTTTATGGAGAATCTAAACTAAAAGATAAAAAGCTTGTAAAAATGCTGATTTTAGCTTATCAAAGTTCCTTTTTTAACGCTTGGTTAGTTGAAAGACTAAAACTAAATCAAGAGGAGTTTGAACTTTTAAATGGCGATGTTTTTTTAGATTTAGAAAAAAATAGATTTTTTACTCCAAAAACTATTGATGAAAAAATTAAAAGTGATGTATATTCACAAAAAATAGTTCCTACAGGACTTCTTCCAGGAAGAGAAGTTTTTAGAAGTAAAGATGATGCTTTAAAAATTGAGAAAAAATATGATGATAGCTTTATCTATGAAAAAGGTTATAGAAGAGAAGCCATGATCTTCCCAAGAGATATAGTTTGTAAATATGATGTAGAAAATAAGGTTTGTAAATTAGATTTTATTTTACCAAAAGGATCTTATGCTACAGTGTTTATTGAAGCATTAGCAAATAGGAATTTTGATTAATTTTATTTTTTAAGTTATTAAAAGAGTATGAAATAAAACTCTTTTAATATATTCTGTTATGGTAGAACTACTGATTTAGAACCATAATATAGGTTGTTTCCAGATGTAAATACTTTGTCTTCATTATCAAAGCTAAAATTATATACTTTATCTTCCGTGAAATCTTTATTTATATTTACTAAAAATCCTTGAGATTCAAGAGCATATAAAGAAGAGTAGCCAAGAGCTAAAGTATGAAATTTTGCATATTTGTATTTTTTCTTAGCAACTTCTTCAAGATTATGATTTAGCTTAATGATTTGACCATCAATTGTTGCAATATAAATTGCATCATTTTCAACTAAAACATCTCTTAATTTATAGCTTTTTGATAAAATCTCTTTTGGAGATATTGATACAATTTTATTTGGACTTGCAACTATTAAAGTTTGAGTATCTTGAATGATACTAAGTTCTATAATATTATTTACATCATGTTCATGATCAACTGCAACATTTCTTACTTGCTCATTATTAACAGAAGAAACAATTAAAACTCTTCCATTTAAAGTAGGGAATAGAATTAAATTACCAAAAAATACAGGATTTGCAATTCTTGTATCATTTGCCAGTGAAAGTGGCAAATACTCTTTAAATAGAGTTTTATTAGAGTTCATATCAAGAAGTTCAATAGTATTATTTGAGTAAATAACTGCTAGTTTTTCACCAACTTGTGAAGCAGCAACAACAACATCATTTGTAGCTCTCTCTTCATTACCAATCAAAATTTTGTTTAGGTAATTTGTAGCAATTACTCTTCCATCATCTGTATGATTTATAAATTCAAAACCTTCTGGAAGTTTTATATCTGAAACACCAGCTTGAGTTATAAATTTATTATCTTCAAGTGTTGCACCTGCTCTATTAAATGACTTAATAGATGAAGACAAAGAAGAGTCATTTAGGCTTATACTCTCTGCATTTTCAGGTTCAAAATATTTTTTACCTGAACAAGCCGAGAATAGTAGAATAACTGATAATGAAACTAAAATTGATTTCATATTTTTTTCCTTATTTTGTAAGTAGATAGTGGTTTAATAAATTAGCTAATTCATAAGATTTTGAATCTTTTGAAATTGTACTTATAGCATCTTTTGCTTCTTGAAACTTTCCTTCATTTGCTAAAGCTAAAGCCTTTGTAAAGATTGCATAATCTTTTAAAAGAAAATCATTTTGTAAAGATAAACTATTTAAAGATTCGATATTTTGTTCTTTCATAGCTTTTTGAAACTCTAAAAGCTCTTTTAAAACAGGAAGTGAAATGTTTGCACTATATTCACCACTATTTTGTGAGTCTAAATAAACAGCAACTTGGTAAAGTTTTTCATTTTTCTCTTTTAGCTCATTTAAAATATTTGCATCTTTATTCTCTAAATAGCTACTTAATAAAAGATTTGATTCATATTTGTTTTTTGTTTCTAGACTATTGTTTACCACAAATCCAATTACTATAATTGCTAAAACAATAAATCCTGAAATTAAAACTGTTTTGTATTTTTTAAAAAAACGCTCAGTTTTTACAAAGCCTTCAAGAAATTTTTCTTCATTGCTTATCTCATTTTTTATAAAATCTACATTATCTTTTATACTCATTTATTTACCTTTTTTTAAACTAGATGTTATATTACAAAAATTTAGATAAAATATTACTTTTATAAAGATTTTTGTATAATTTT
>CANRCH010000161.1 GCA_947629065.1 uncultured Aliarcobacter sp. | reverse complement strand
GCTTTTTTAAACATCTCTTTATTTAAACTAATATGCTTTAAAAATAAAAATGGCATTAAAAACTTCATCAAAGGAGCAACCGCTAAAATAATACCAATATCAAAAGCACTATAACCAATATCGCTTAGAACCTTTGGCAAAAATATTACATAAATCCCAACAGCAGCAAAATAGAAGAAATAAAAAGCTGAAATATTAAAAAAAAGCATTTAGTTTTGTTTGATTATTTTTGTATTTGAAACTATATCTTGAAAAGTTTTTCTATCTTTATTAAAGTAGCAGTAAAAAAGTGGAGCTATTAAAATAATCGCAAAAAAAGTTGCAATATATCTTAAAAATGCTTGTAAAACTGAGATTCTATCTTCTGTTTTATTATCAACAAGTTTTATATCATAAGATTTTAATCCTGGAGTTTGACCATTTTTTAGCCAAAAAATTCCAATAATCACAAATGTAGTTCCCAAAACTATACTCCAACCAAGAGTTCTATTTTGAGCAAATCCATCACCACTTCCCATGATTATATAAATAACAACATACATAATTGGCGTTGTGATTAAAAAAAGGTCTGTTAAAAAGGCTTTAAATCTTTGACCTAATGTTGCTAGGTTTTGTGAAGAGTTAGAGTTAAAAGAGTCTTGATTTATACTCTTATTTGAAACTCTATTGTTTTTAACATCTCTCCACTTTGCCATTAGTTTCCTCTGCTTCCTGGTTTAATAGCAGTGCTTCCATCTTTACATAGTGGACAATCATCAGGACTATACATATCAAAAGCAAAATCTTCTAAAGCGAAGAAAGGTTTATCTAGTGGAAGTTTACAGTTGTCTTTTCTGCTTAAATCACTTCCAACTCTTTGACAAAATCCTCTATTTGCTAGTGCTGCATAAGCTACAATTTCTCCACCATCTCTTTCTATACAAGCAGCCGCCTCTAAAGCACTTCCACCTGTTGTAATAATATCTTCACAAACTAAGTATTTTTCACCAGATTTCACTTCAAAACCTCTTCTAATACTCATTTGTCCATCAACTCTTTCAGCAAAAATAAATCTTACATCTAAGGCAGTTGCAAGTGCAAAACCAGCAACTAATCCACCAAGTGCAGGTGCACAAACAGCATCAATTTTAATTCCAGATTTTTTAATTTCACTAGCAAGTGCCTCAGCTAAAAGTTTAGCAGTTTTTGGGTCTTCTAAAACTTTTGCACTTTGTAGATAAAATTGTGAGTGGTTACCACTACTTAATTTAAAATGTCCTTCAAGTAAGGCATTTGAATCTTTATATATTTGTTCTACTTTCATATTTATACCGTTAAAATTTCTTTCTCTTTAGCTTTTAGAGTTTCATCAGCTTTTGCTACAAAACCATCAGTTATTTTTTGAACTTCATCTTGTGCTTTTTTGTTGTCATCTTCTGTGATTTCTTTATCTTTTAAAAGATTTTTAATCTTATTATTTGCATTTTGTCTAATATTTCTAATAGCAACTTTTGCATTATCAGTCATAGTTTTTGCATGTTTTGCTGTTTCTTGTCTTTGATCAACAGTCATTGGAGGGAAAAATAGTTTAATACTCTCACCATTGTTATTTGGATTTACTCCAATATTTGCAACTTGAATAGCTTTTTCAATAACACCTAAAAGATTTTTTTCCCAAGGATTAATTGTAATTGTTGTTGCATCAGTTGCTAATACTGAACCAACTTGACTTAAATCTGTTGGAGTTCCATAGTAATCTACTTTGATATTATCCAAAATATTTACATTTACCTTACCAGTTCTTAGTGTTTTATAATCTCTTTTTAGAGCATCAATAGATTTTTCCATTTGCTCTTTTGTTGAAGAGTAGATTTCTTCTAACATAAATTCTCCTTTATTTAATTAGTAGTTTATTTGAAATAGTGTAGTAATCTGTACTTACAGCAACTCTATTTCTAGCTAGGTTTAGCTTTTTGTTAAATTTAAGTTCAATTATACCATTATTTACTTTTACATCTTGCCAACCATAAGTTGATACAAAGATTTTTGCATTTTTAATACTTGGGTCAATTTGTACTTTAATATCTTTTAAAATACCATCTTTTGGATACTCTTGTGGTAAAATCCAGTTAGCTTCCAAAGTCTTATATTTTAGTTTCTCTTTTAAATTAACTTTTCCAACTAAAGCAACTCTATTTATATCAAAAATATCACTATTTTGATTTACTGAACCATTGTTTTGATTTATAATTGCTTCAAAACCAAAAGTTTTTAAAACCTCTTTAGTTCTTTCATTATATTCACCATAAGGATAAGTATAATATTTAGCTTTGTAGCCCATATTTTTTTCAAATATATCTATAGCTTTTTTTGTATCTTCAATAATCTCTTCATCGCTTAATTTTACCAATGATTTGTGATTATATGAGTGAAGTTCAATGCTTCCATATTTTGAAGCCTCTTTTATTTGATCCCAAGACATAAAATCGCCATATTTGTCATTTGTAGCTTTAACATAAACAAATAGTGTAAATGGATAGTTATACTCTTTGAAAACTTTTAAACCATTTTGATAAAAACTTTTATAAGCATCATCAATAGTAAAAGCTACCCAATTTGATGGAACTTCTTCTTTATTTTTTACTTTCTCAAAAATCTCTTCAAGCTTTACAACTTTATAACCATTGTTTTTGAAATATTCAAAGTTTTTTCTTAATTCATTTATTGAAGTATTTGTACTTTCATGTCTTGCATCACCAAATCTATGGTAAACAAAAATTTTTGCATCAGCAAATAGATATATAGAGAAAAGTAGAAGAAGAAAAAGATTTTTCATCTTTATCCTCTTATTTAATTATTACTTGATGGAATAGTTTGTGGAGCTTGTGGTGCTTCATTTCCTTTTATCTCTTCACTTGGACTTGAAGGAATAAGCGATTCAGTCTTAACATTATCAATTGCACTCTTATTTTTCTCTTGATTATATGTATAACCTAAATAAAGTGTATTTAAAACAAATAAAAGACCTAAAAACATAGTTGCTTTTGATAAGAAATTAGCAGGTCCTTTTGCACCAAATAGTGATTCATTACTTCCACTATACGCACCAAGCCCTATACTTGAGCTTTTTTGAAGTAGTACAACTATTACAATAAGTACTGCTAAAACAAATTGAACTATTAAAAGTGTAGATGTCATAATCTATTTTTCCTTTTTAAAAAATGGTGTATATTTTATCTAATCCTTATTAAAAATAAGTTAAAATAAACTTAAATATTAAAATATCTTTAAAAAAGTGAATATGAAAAAAGAGAACCAATTTTCAAAATATGCAAAAGAGTATAAATCTCACAATATTATTCAGCAAATCTGTGCAAAATCATTAATAAGAGAACTAAAAGAAAAACCGAAAACAATTTTAGAACTAGGTTGTGGTTCAGGACAAGTTTTTAATCATATAGATTGGGATTTTGATAATTATTTAGCAATTGATGGTTCTAGTTCAATGTGTGAACTTCATCCAAAACATAAAAACCTAGAAGTAAAGTGTTTAAATTTTGATAGTCCTGAATTTTTTGAGTATTTAAAAGATAAAAGATTTGATACTGTTTTATCATCTTCTGCACTTCAATGGTCGAAAGATTTAAAAAAGATTGTAAAACTATTAAGTAGTATTACAAATGAGGTAAATGCAGTTCTGTTTACATCAAATACATTTAAAACTATACAAGAGTTGAGTTTTACAAAATCACCTATATTAGATGAGAGTAGTATTAAAGATGCTTTTTCTACATATTTTGATTGTAAATTTGAAACAATATTTTATAAATTAGAGTTTGATACAAAAAAAGAGCTTTTTGATTATATTAAAAAATCAGGAGTTAGTGGAAATAGTGAATTAAATTTTAAAGATGCAAAAAGATTGTATAAAGAGTATGATTTAAACTATTTAGAGTTTGAAGTTATATTTATAAAGGCTA
>CANRCH010000160.1 GCA_947629065.1 uncultured Aliarcobacter sp. | reverse complement strand
TTCCTAGCATTTTAGCACCTGCTTTAAACTCTCCAATATATGTACCATCACTTCTTGTTCCTTCTGGAAACATGGCTATTGGTCTTCCTTTATCAAGTCTATCTTTTGCTTCACTTAAAAGATGTAAAAGCCCTGCTTTATTTTCTCTATCAATACTTATCATTCTTGGCGCTTTTATTATATGTCCAAAAAAGAACATATCAGCTATCTCTTTTTTTGCAACCCAAGCTATGTTTCTACTATGAATATGCTCCATAATAATAATATCTAGCATAGATTGATGATTAATCAAAATCAAATCGCAACTCTCATCAAGTTTTCCCACAACTTCAAGTTTAATCCCAAGGAAAAACATCTGAACGCTCATCCAAATTTTTATAAACTTATGTGCATGTTTTCTAAATAGATACATAAAAATAACAACAAGTGCAACACTTATTGAGAATTGGATTAATACTATAAAACCTCTAATTTTTCTCAAGACTATCCTCCTTAATCCAACCTATAAATCCATCATTTCCTAATACTTTTTTAAATCCGTGTCTAGTTTCAAGAACTTCAACTTCAAGTTTTTTATCTGCTTTGAAAAATATAGTTGAATTTTTTGTAGGTAAAATATAGATATATGAATCTTTTTTGATATATGCTTTTTCATTTGGCAAGTTATATAAAACTGCAAAAATAAATGCAATAAACATTAAAACAAACAAAATTTTATTTCTTCTCCAAATAAATAGAATTAATAAAATAATAAATACAATAATAGCTGCAACTTTTTTATATTTTTCAAAAGTTGAATCATTTGGATTTAAATCAGTTTGAGTACTTACAAGTTCATTTTGTAAAATAAGCGGAACTTTAACCTCACTAAAGCTATTTGTTTTTGAGTTAAAGTAAGTAAAAGTTAGGTTTTTATCGTAAATTGGAGTTACTATATAGTAAACAAGATTTTGTATATTTTCCCACTCTTTTATATTTGAAACACCCTGCTCTAGCACATTTTCTAATCTAAAATCTTCTAAATTTGAATTAAGCGCATCAATATCAATTATTGTAAGTGCTGATTCATTGTTGTACTGTTTTGTTTTATATGCTTTTAATATGATATTATCGGCGATTACATTTGAAAATCTACTATCACTTTTTCCTATATTTGAGAACTTAACATCACTTGACTCTAAATTTGAAATATCTATTAAACTACTACTATTCCAAAGTTTCACTTCAATTTTTGGCATTTTAAAGTTTGCTGATTTTGCTTTAAAATAGAAACTATTTGTATATGTATCATTTGATATTTTTTTCCAAGAAGAGTTTGGATTTAATACTGTAATATTTGATTGATTTACAAAATTTGTTGTAAGATTTGTAAAATCAGAAGTTGTGATTAAAGCTTTTACTTTAATCTCAAACTTTTGATTTTTATATACACTATTTGGTGTTTTTTCATAAGATAAGTACAGGTTTTTTGAAGCAAAAACTTGAATAGAGAAAATCATAAAAAAAGAGAAAAGAATTAAAAGTTTTTTCATAGAAAATAGTTCCTAAAATAAATTTTCATTCTCATATTTACCTCTTTTTTACTATTATGTATTTCTTATTTGCTTAATTTTTCTAAAATCTCTTTATAAGCATTTAAAATTTTATCTTTTATCTCTTGTGGAACATTAACTTCTAGTTTTTCACCAGCTTTTAACTCTTTTGATTTTTCTATCCACTTGTTTTCTTTTCCAAAGTTTCTAAGAATTTGTTTATCCATAGAGATAAAACTTCCATTATCAAAATCAATTTTTGGAATAAATCTTGAACTTTCAGGAGTTAAAATCTCATCTCCTAGTAACCATTCTTTATCTTCATCTACAAAAACTTCAAATTTTGTATCAACTACAACTATTCCTCTATCACTAGCAAACTTAGTAAATTCTAAGAATAGTTTTTCAAGTTTTTCAATAATTTCTGGGAAAACTTCTCTTACTTTTTTTGAATTTAAAGGAATATCTTTTATACCTTTTGTTGTTGGAGTAAAAATTGGAGTTTCAAATTTATGCCACTCTTTTAAATCATTTGGTAAATTAAGTCCATAAGGATCATTTCCTTCTTGCAAAGCTTTATATAAAGAACCTGTTAAATAGTTTCTAAAAATTAATTCAAACTGAACAACTTCACCATCAATAGATGCTTCAAGTGGTTTACAAAGTTTCATTAATTGACATCTAGGAGATACAGAGATGTTTTCATCTATTTTTTCAGATAAAATAGCTGTTTTTATCCCTTGTTTATTTGCGAAACTTGCACCAAAATTTGAGATTTGAGTTTGAACTATACCTTTATTTTCTATCTCTAAATTTAAAGGAATATCAAAAACTGAACTTCTATCACTTCTTACAAGCAAAATTTTTGCTTCATCTTCTTCACAGCTGTAAAGGTCTGCATTTTTTCCTATATAAAAAAGATTATATCCAGCATCTTCAAGCTCTTTTATACCTTTTTGTGTAGTTGTTTTTTTAGATTCTGGCCAAAGACCAGCTTTTTTTATCTCTTCTATTCTCATAGTTTTTCCTATTTTTTCATTATTATTAAACTTTTTAAGATTGATAAAGAGGTATTTAATTGATTATCATTTAATAAATCCTCTTTTGATATCACAGTTTTTGACTCATCTTTTATTGCTTTTTCTTCTTCATTTACTTTATCACCAACTTTTTCTAATTCACCTTCAAGGTGTTTTTTTAAGTCTGCTTCTTTTATTTTAAATGAGTTATCATCACTAATAGTTACTTTTCCAGCATTTGCAATAATATCAGGTGTTACACCTTCAGCTTGAATTGTTCTTCCACTTGGTAAATAGTATTTTGCAATAGTTAGTTTTATATTTTCTGTTCTTGCATTGTCTATTGGTAAAACAGCTTGAACTGAACCTTTTCCAAATGTTTTTTCTCCAATAACAACAGCTCTTTTATGATCTTGTAAAGCTCCACTTACAATTTCAGATGCTGATGCAGATCCTTCATTTACAAGCACAACTAAAGGTAAATCTGTTTTAAATCCTAGTTTACTAGCTTCAAATTTCTCTTCATCGCTCTCATCTCTACCTTTTTGAGAAACAATAACTCCATCTTTTATAAACAAATCAACAACTCCAATTGCTTGATTTAAAAGCCCACCTGGATTGTTTCTTAAATCAAGAATAATTCCTTTTACATCTTTATTTGCTTTAATTGATTTTTCAATTTCACTTGTTACTTTTGTATCAAAACTAGAAATTCTTAAATATAGTAGATTTTCACCCTCAATTTTTTTTGCAAAAACTGATTGAACTTTGATAATATCTCTTTTCATTGAAATTTCAATTGGTTTATTTTCACCTTTTCTTACAACTGTAATTTTAATATCAGTTTTTGGCTCACCTCTCATAAGACTAACTGCCTCATCTAAAGTCATACCAATTGTTGATTTATCATCAATTTTTAAAATAATATCACTAGCTTTTACTCCAGCTTTAAATGCAGGTGTATCATCAATTGGTGCAATAACAGTAAGTGCGGCATCTCTCATTCCAACAGTAATTCCAAGTCCACCAAACTCACCTTGAGTTTGAATACTCATCTCTTTACTTGCTTTTTGATCAAGAAAACTTGAGTGTGCATCTAATTCACTCATTAAGCCTTTTAGTGCTTTATCAACAATCTCTTGAAGTTTTAAATCATCTACATAGTATTTTTCAACTGTTCCAATTACTTTTGTTAGTTTTGATAAGGATTCAAATCTAGTTTGTGTAGGTTCTTCTGGATTCTCTTTTGCAAATAATGATGTTGCTAGTGCAACAGCAACAAAAGAAGATAAAAATAGTTTATTCATAATATATTCAACCTTAAAAAATTTTAGCTCAAAATTATACAAAAATCTTTATAAAAGTAATATTTTATCTAAATTTTTGTAATATAACATCTAGTTTAAAAAAAGGT
>CANRCH010000159.1 GCA_947629065.1 uncultured Aliarcobacter sp. | reverse complement strand
GAAATAAAACTATTGGAGAGATTGAAAGATATTAAGTGTTTTAATAAACTTAATTACTTTTTCTCCTCATTCGTAACTAAAGCTAGATTATTTAAGCTATATTTTTGAAGCAAATCAAGGACTTTTACAACTCTCTCATAAGGTACTTTTTTATCAATTCTTACAATTACAGGTTCATCTTTGTTTTTTAGTTCTTTTAGATTATCTTCCAAAGATTCAAAAGATACTTCAATACCCTTTATTGCAAGTTTATCAACGCTTAATTCTATAAAAATTTGTTCAGATTTTACCTCTATCTCTTTTGCATTTGAACTTGGTAAATCAAGCATTAAAGCTAACTCTTCTTCTTTAAAAACGCTTGTAGCCAAAAAGAAAATTAGCAAAATAAAAACAACATCAATAATTGGGGTTAAATCAAGCCCTAAATGTTCTCTTCTTTTCATTATCTGCCTATTATCTCTTTTTTTGCTTTAAGTTCGATTTTATCTATCAATGAAATAAAGTGATTGTAAGCTATTTGATGAGGAATAGATACGATAATTCCAGCAATTGTTGTAATTAATGCAACAGCAATTCCACCTGAAAATATAGTAGGATCTCCTAAACCTTTTTGGCTAATTGCTTCAAAAGATGAGTAAATTCCAATAACAGTTCCTAAAAGTCCTAAAAGTGGAGAAATTATTGCAATATTTTTAATAATTACCAAACCACTTTCAAGTTTTTTTATTTCATACTCAATTTGAGACTCAAAATCTCTGCTTTTATCAAGATTATTTATAATATTTAATAAAATTTTATTAACTCTTGGAAGAGTGATAAATTTGAAAATAATTATAGCAAAACCAATAAAATTTAAAAATATTAAAATATAGACAATAACTCCACCTTTATCAATAAAACCTAAAATATCCATAAACAAGCCTTTTAAAAATTTACTGTATTATATTCAAAATTTATTTATAGATGGTTAGGTTAGGATGGAAATTGTTAATTCAAGAGTTGATGAGGTTTTTTTTAATAATCAAAAATTTTTTATTAAAAGAGATGATTTATTGCATAGAGATTTCTCTGGAAATAAAGCTAGAAAGTTTTACTACTTTTTAAAAAGTGATTTAAACAGCTTTTCAAAAATCATCTCTTATGGTTCAGCTCAATCAAATGCAATGTACTCTTTATCGGTTTTGTGCAAATTAAAAAATCTAAAATTTGATTACTATATAAAACATTTGCCAAATTATTTAGAAGAAAATCCAAGTGGAAACTATAAAAAAGCTCTAGAAAATGGTATGAATTTGATTATTGGTGAAGTTCCTGAAGGCTTTAATGAAGATGAACTTTTTATCGTTGAGGGAGGAGCTGTTAAAGAGGCAAAATATGGAATAGAGCTTTTGGCAAATGAGATAAAACTTTGGGCAAAAGAGAAAAATATAAATGAAGATAAGTTGAAAATATTTTTGCCAAGTGGAACTGGAACTACATCTTTGTATTTGCAACAATTTTTACCTTTTGAAGTTCTTACATGTTCTTGTGTAGGAGATGATGAGTACCTTAAAAAGCAGTTTTTAGAGCTCGAAATTGAAAAATTCCCAAAAATTTTGGAGAAAAATAAAAAATATCACTTTGGAAAACTTTATAGTGAGTTTTATCTTAAGCATTTAGAACTAAAAGAGCAAACAAATATTGAGTTTGACCTACTTTATGATAGTTTAGGATGGATTGTTTTTGAAGATTATGTAAGAAGTTTAAAAGAAAAAATTGAAGATATAGATGATTACAGATTTTTATATATTCATCAAGGTGGAGTTTTGGGTAATGCTACTATGATTGAAAGATACAAAAGAAAATTTACTAATATTTAGATATAATCCAAAACTATTGAAAAAAAAGATTGAGAAATGAAAAAAAATAATATTATTTTAATTGGATTTATGGGTGTTGGAAAAGGAACACTAGCACGAGCTTTGGTAAAAAAAAGCAACTATTTTGCTATTGATACAGATGATTTAATAGAAAGTATGGAAAATAGAAGAATTAAAAAAATCTTTGCAAAAGAGGGTGAGCCATATTTTAGAAATTTAGAGAAAAAAACAGCACTTTGGCTTGAAAATAGCGTAGAAAATACGATAATTTCAACAGGTGGTGGTTTTTATAAACAAGAAAATATCCAAAATATAGGAACAGTAATTTATCTAAAATCATCTTTTGAAGGGATTTTAACAAGAATAAAAAAAGCCCCTAATGCAAAGGCAAAGATTAAAAAAAGACCACTTTTAAAAAATAAAAAAGAGGCTTTAAAGCTATACAATCAAAGAAGTGTAGAGTATGAAAAAGTTGCAAATATTATTGTAGATGTTGAAAATAGAGATATAGATTTAGTAGTAAATGAAATTTTAGGAAGAATAAATGAAAATAATTAATTCACAAGATAAAAACTTTGCTTTAGAGTTTGATACTATTTTAAGCAGAGCAAAAAGCGATATAAAAGGTGTTTCACAAATAGTGCAAACTATTATTGATGAGATTATTGAAAATGGAAATGAAGCTTTAAAAACACATATTCAAAAATTTGATAAATGGGAAGTAAAAAGTGATGATGAACTTCTAATTTCACAAGAAGATATGAAAAAAGCATACGAAAATATTGATGAAAATTTAAGAGCTTCACTTCATACAGCACACGATAGAATAAAAGCATATCATGAAAAACAACTTCCAAAATCGTGGCTTGATTTTGAAGACAATGGTACAATTTTAGGGCAAAAAGTAACTCCTGTTGATAGAGCAGGGCTTTATATTCCAGGTGGGAAAGCTGCATATCCAAGTAGCCTTTTAATGAATGCAATTCCAGCAAAGGTTGCAGGAGTTAAAGAGATAGTTGTTTGTACACCAACTCCAAATAATGAAGTAAATGAACTTTTACTTGCAGCTTGTCACTTATGTGGAGTTTCAAAAGTTTATAAAGTGGGAGGAGCTAGTGCCATTGCTGCTATGGCTTATGGAACACAAACTATAAAAAAAGTTGATGTAATAACAGGACCTGGAAATATCTTTGTAGCAACAGCAAAAAAGATGGTTTTTGGAGAAGTAAATATTGATATGATAGCAGGTCCTAGTGAGATTGGAATATTAGCTGATAGCAGTGCAAATGCAAGATATGTAGCATTTGATTTACTTTCACAAGCAGAACACGATGAGATGGCAAGTTCAATTTTAATTACAACTTGTGAAGAGTTAGCACAAAAAACTAGCTTTGAAGTTGAAGAGATTTTAAAATCTCTAAGCAGAAAAGATATTGCACAAAAATCAATAGATGATAGAGGTGCTATTATTGTGGCTAAAAATATGGAAGAAGCCTTAGAACTTATGAATGAAATAGCACCTGAACACCTAGAAGTTATGACACAAAACCCTTTTGAGCTACTTCCATATATAAAACATGCAGGTGCAATCTTCTTAGGAGAAAACACACCTGAACCAATCGGTGATTATATTGCTGGTCCAAATCATACACTTCCAACAGGAAGTACAGCTAAATTTTATAGCCCTTTAAATGTTGAAAACTTTATGAAAAAAAGTTCAATTATAAGTTTCTCTAAAAAAGCAATAGAAGAGCTTGGTGAACCATGTGCACTCTTAGCTGATACTGAAGGTCTTGAAGCACACGCAAAAAGTGTTAGAGTTAGGTTAGAAAAATAATGAGTAAGTTTAAAGATTGGTTTACTGAAGATGATGATGACATCTTCTTTGGAAGCCCAAAATCGAAGTTTTTTGATATTATGGAGCAAACGCATAGAGATTTACTTGAAGATGAACTTGATAAGGTTTTTGAAAAATTAGCAATTTTAGAACTTATTGTAGGTCAAGGAAAAGATGAAGATTTTGATATAAACTCATTTTTACAAGACTTTAAAAATGAAAATCAAGATGATGTAAACTCTATGAAAAAGGGACTTTATATGGAAGTTTCTGGTGAAATTATAAGTAGATTGGAT
>CANRCH010000158.1 GCA_947629065.1 uncultured Aliarcobacter sp. | reverse complement strand
TACTTCTTCCACAGCTTTTTGTAAATCCATATTTATAATTCCAGGTTCTACAACTGCAACCATATTTTCCATATCAATTTCAAGTAGCTTATTCATATGTCTTTCTAAGGATAAAATAATCCCACCATTTGCAGGTAGTGCACCACCTGTAAAGCCACTTCCTGCACCTCTTGGCACTATAATAACTCCGTGTTCGTTACAATATTTTAAAATTTTGCTTATTTCATCTTCATTTCTTGGAAAAACAACAGCATCTGGCTCAAAACGGCTTCTTGTTGCATCGTAACAAAAAGCTATTAAGTGAGCTTTGTCTGTTTTTATATTTTCATTTCCAACAATAGAAGTTATATAATCTAAATGTTTTTTATCTATCATTTTATTTTATTCCTAATATCTGTTTATAATAATCGCTATAGCTTAAATCTTTTGATCCACTAAAAAATGAAAACTCTAAAAGACCACTTTCAATATCTTCAACTCTTGTAAAAAATGGAATTTGTGAATCTTTTCCTACATTTGAAATAGAATAAGTTAAAAGTGGGGTAAATGTTTTACTATCAAGAACTACAATTTTATTATCTAAAGCAATAAAAATCGTTCCTAAATTTTGCTCAATTGCAAACTCTTGAATATCCTCTTTTGATGGATATGGTCTATTTTTATATTTTAGTTTTGCAGCAAAAATATCTGAATGTATGAAACTGTTTTCACTAAAATCACTTCTTATTGATTGAAAAGTATCATGATTTGGAGCAATTAAAAGTGATGAGTGATACATATAGTTTAAAATTAAAACATCATTTGTTGAAACTTGTCTAGAAGTTTTTGGAAGGGCTGTTTGTTTTAAATCATCAAATGGAAAAAACTCAACTAAAGATGAGCTTTCATTTGAGCTTATAACTTTTGCGTTTGAAACAATTGTTCTTTTATTACCTTCATAAATATGAACAACAATTCCACTTTGTCCAACTTTAAGATTTCCAATATCAATAACACTTTGATTATTGTCAATATTTGTTATTTTTGTTCCAATTGGTTTTACTTCTAAATGCTGAGTAGCCATAATACTTGGTCTTGCAGATGAATTGAAATCCACATTTTTATAAAAGTAGTATGAGTAGTCTAGTTTCCCATCAACGTTAGCAATTTGAATATCCAAAATTTGCCAACCATCATTTTTCATATCATTTACAGTTAAATTTCCTCTACAAACAACACCTTCAAGTGGAGTTGTCTCTATTTGTGAAGGTGATGTAACACCTTTTTTAAAGCAGATTGTCTCTTGTGCAAAAAGATTACTAGTTAATAGTAAAGAACTTGCGATAAGTAGACTTTTTAGTAGTTTTTTCATAGCTTTTCCTAGTTATTTGATTGTAATTCTTCTAATTTTTCTCTAACTTCTTCAACATGTAAAACTTCGATTTTATCGCCTTTTACAGTTTTTTTCTTTCTTACATTTACTTTATCCCAAATATATGCAATCTCTCCTTTTGGATTTATTATAAAAGTTGTTCTTACAACTCCCATAAACTCTTTTCCCATAAATTTTTTTAGTTGCCAAACACCGAAATCTTGGCACATTTTTTTACTCTCATCAGATAAAAGAGTGATTCCTAAATCATATTTTTCAATAAATTTTCTATGTTTTTCACTATCATCAGGGCTTACTCCTAAAATAACAGCATCAAGATTATCAAAAAAAGATGAATGATTTGTAAAATCACAAGCTTGTGTTGTACATCCTGGCGTCATATCTTTTGGATAGAAGTATAAAACTATCCATTTTCCTTTAATATCTCTAAAACATATTTCAACATCATCTTGATTTACTGCACAAAAATCTGGGGCTAAATCACCAATTTTTAACATATTTAATTTTATCCTTTCAAATTGCTTTTTATTTAATTGCTATAAATGTAGCAAAATTTACCCACTGAAAAATAGTTTCACAATGGTTAAAACCTGCATCTTTTATCATTTTTATATTCTCTTCATTTGAGTATGGAATAAGTACATTTTCCAAAGCTTCTCTTTTTTGAGAAATTTCAAATGAACTGTAACCTTGAGTCTTTTTAAACTCATAATACTCATCTATTGAATATTTTGCCAAAGCTTTATCTGTAGAAATAAGCTTTTCACTAAAAATAAAAACTCCACCATCATCTAAACTATCGTAAATTTTTTTTATAAGTTTCTCTCTTAAAAGAGGTCTTATAAACTGCAAAGTGTAGTTTGAAATAAATAGTTTTGCATTTTTAAAATCTATATTAAATATATCATCATTTAAAAACTCAATATCTACACCAAAGGCTTTTGCTTTATTTGATGCTCTTTTTATCATAGCATCTGAAGAATCTATTCCTATTAAGTTTAGATTTTTTTCAAAATATTTTGATAGCTCTATTAAAGTTGAAGCAGTTGAACAACCTAAATCATAAACTCTATCATTTTCCTCTAAATATTTACTTGCAAAAACAATGCTTAATCTTTGCATCTCTTTATAAAAAGGAACAGAACGCTCTAGCATATCATCAAATACGCTAGCTACCTCTTCATCAAATTCAAACTGCTTGGAAATTGATTTATTAAAAACTTTATCTATCATTCTTATATTTTATCCAAAAATTAATAAAAATATTTTTTTGCTATATTAATATCATTTAAAATCTCATTCTTTAGCTCTAAAAATGAGTCAAATTTTTTGTTTCCTCTTATTTTTTTAAGAAACTCAACTGAGATTTTTGAACTTTGTAAATCTATATCTTCATTTAAAATATGAGTTTCAAAAGCAAATTTATCATCTGTTGTTTTTCTATTTCCAATAAAAGAAACACTAGGATATGTTTTGTCTAAAATTGTAGTTTTTGTGATATAAACTCCATCATTTGGAAGTAAAAAATCTTCAAGCTCTAGGTTTATTGTAGGAACAAACTCCTTTTTTCCTAATCCTTGACCTTTTACACTATTTGCATAAACTTTGTAGTTTTTGCCTAAAAATTGGTTTGCTTTTTCTATATTTCCATCTTTTATAAACTCTCTAATAGTTCTTGAATGAATTGAAGTTTCATCTATTTTTATCTCATTTACAACTACAACTTCTTTTAAAAATAGCTCTTTTAAACTATTTGAATCATAAGCTCTATTTCTTCCAAATCCAAAATCAAAACCAACAACTATTTTTTCAAGATTAATAAACTCCTCTTTTAAAAGTTTTATAAACTCTTTTCCATCTAGTTTTTTGATGTTTTCTAATACATAATAATATATAGGATAGTTTGTGTACTCTTGTCTATATTTTTTTGGAGTTAAATTTGCATAACCTGTTTCTATACAAACAATTGCACCATTGTTTCCTAGGTTTTTAAAAAGCTCTTGATGTGCTAAATGCATACCATCAAAACCACCAATTGCAATTGCTTTTATATTTTTCTTATCTACTAAAATAGAAGAGTTCTTCATTGTTTCCATCTTTTCCTTGAACTTTACTAATAGAGTTTTTTTCTAATTTCCAGTTTAACTCTAAAGTTTTTGCGATAAATTTATCTCTTGATATTTGTATAGCTTTCTCATCTTTAACTACACCTTTTTTATCTCTTTTTACATTTGGCCCAACTTCAAATTGTGGTTTAAAAAGAATTATTAAATTTTTAAAATCAAAATTATTTATTGAATCAATAATATTTAAAATAGATATAAATGATACATCACAAGTAATAATATCAAAACTTATATCGCTTTTAAAATCTCTTATATCACAATTCTCATAAAACTCTATTCTTTTATCATCTTTTATTCTTTTGTGAAGTTGATTGCTTCCAACATCTACACAAGTTACCTTTTTTACACCATTTTCAAGTAAAATTTGTGTAAATCCACCTGTGCTACTTCCAATATCCAAAGCTTGAAAATCTTTTAAATCTAAATCAAACTCATCTAAAAAATATTTTAGTTTATATGCAGCTCTTGAAACATAAAAATCCTCTTCAAGAAGTTCAATTATATGGCTACTTTCAACAATAAATGAAGCTTTTGATATAATCTTGCCATCTACTTTTACTTTATTGGATTTTATTAATTCAAGTGCTTTATTTCTACTTTGAATATCAAAGTTTTTTGTTAGGTATAAATC